>DASZAF010000022.1 GCA_035945435.1 Candidatus Saccharimonadales bacterium
GAGGCGCTCATCAAGGACCGTCTCAGGCGTCTGAGTACCCCACACTATACCCTGGTGAAGATCGGTAATTCGCAGCTCGTCATTCTTGGCATAGAAAGCAAACATCAGCTGGTCGAGTGTCTTGGTCATGTGGTAGACAGAACCAGGATTGGCAGGATGGAGAATATTACGGGTTATCTCACCCTCTGGTGTTTCGACTTTGACATCTAAGTAGCCTTCAGGTATTGGAGCGCTACCTGACCAACCATAGCCGTAGACTCCCATGGTGCCAAGGTGGACGACATGAGCATCTGAATTGCTTTCAACAAGTGCACACAAGAGGTTGTGAGTGGCGTTAACGTTATTATTGACCGTGTAACGCTTAGTCGAGGGGCTCTTCATCGAGTATGGGGCCGAGCGCTGCTCAGCGAAGTGGACGATGGCATCTGGTTTGTGTGACTTAAGGTAGCCAACCAGCTTATCGTACTCTGTAGCCAGATCGAGTATGTCAAAACCGATTCTCTTGCCTGAGATTTTCCGCCATGCCGACAGGCGTGTACTCATGTTAGCGATCGGCGTTAACGACTCAACCTCGAGCACGACATCGATCTGTCGACGGCTTAGATTGTCGACGATAGTGACGTCATGGCCGAGCTTTGATAGGTGTAGTGCGGTGGGCCAACCACAGAAACCGTCACCTCCTAAGACTAATATGTTCATTGGTGTAGTTTAGTTCTCCTTAAGTAACCTCTTTATATACGGTGATTATGAGAGATTGCTTATGAATGGCCGGTCAGCACCCTCATCTGTTGCCAGGTCCATCAGATCAGTTATAATAACAATGCCTCGGGGTGTGGCGCAGTTGGCTAGCGCGCAGCGTTCGGGACGCTGAGGTCGGAGGTTCAAGTCCTCTCACCCCGACCAGATCATAAGATTTATTCTCAAGGAAGTCGTGTTGCTCTAATAAGACGAGGTATCAATCCTCTTTGCCAGGTAGGGTTCAAGCGACGTGTATACATTGTCAATACACGCTCGATTAGACCACCATGGCTATCGACACTCCCAGGTTCTGGCTGTATCGTATGTATCTCTGGTTCCAGACCGTAAGCCTGATAGTGAAGCAAGAGACGCGGTACTTGGGATAGCGAACATACTGCTACAAGCCTTGAATAGGTTTGCGCATGCTCTCGCAGGGCTTGTGCTGCAACATACACCTCGTCGCCTGCGTTATAAACGCCACGCTCTCCCTTATATCGCCTGTTCCAGTCTGAACCGTGGGTACGACCAAACGGCACGCCTCGCCTTTGGGTGAGGTATCTGACGCCTGCGGCAGCAAGGGGGACGTGATCAACTCTACGCCCGCGGCGATGTCTGCTGCCAGGTACGTAAATTACCGACTTGGCTGCAAGCTCGCTTGCTCTCGCGTCGTCAAACAGAGTTGCCGCTAGATCAAGACGAGCTGCGAACTCTTTATTCGGATATATGCCCTCTCGAAGAGGATTTTGAGCGTGTGCGACTATCAAGCTTCCATTCGAGGACATGGCTATAGCTAAACATAAAGGGACAGATTACGTAAGTAAAACCTTCGTCGACCTGTTACCAGGCAACTTGGCTTGGGATCACGTTGGCTTGGTGCCAGTAATCAAGGATCGATGTCTGTACGAGTGGCGTACAGGGAATCTGCTGACCCTGTTGGTCGCCAGTTAGAACTAGACATGTGGTAGGCGCAGGCGGGTTATTGTCACCTGCTGAGATGCGCCAGTCGAATGGTTCGACAAGACCTTGTACCGCTCCGTCGTTGACTGCTATCAGGCGGTGTCTCCACTGGGCGGTCTTGGTCATCCCGTTCGGACCGTTCTGGTTAAAATATGCTTCGTTGACTACATAGTCGCTGGACGGGTGGGGATGCTGATAGAAGTCGGACACGAACGCCCACATGCCGCCATAGAGGAACCCAAATCCTGATATGCAGTCCCATGAATAGAGGGACTTATATTCTTGGCAGTGCCAATGCGTGCCGTTTGGATCTGGATAGGGGCTATTATCAGCGGAACTGCTGGATAGATATACGTGGGCACCAATGAATGCAACTACAAGGACTGATACAACAGCCGTAATGAGTTTGTAGCGGCCGAGGTTCGTCTTGGCTCGTTTGCTTACTGATGGGAGCTTTCGCTTTTTAGTGTTTTTCATAGTCGTTGTTTACGCTTATGGTTAATATCTTACAACACTTTACCATGAACCCCGAGAGAGAACAATCGCTCCGGTCGACCAGTCGAAATTAGTAGAGCTTGTTGATTGAGAGCTATTTCACAACCATGTGACGCAAGTTGCTATTGTGTTTATGCTTGTCGCCCCTTATTATTAGGGGGAGAGTTTGAGAGACAAAAAGGGTGAAAATAAACATAATAAGGTCAAAAGGGCCTGTTTACCGGTACGGGGTTCCTTATCGTCGCCCCTCAAAATATGGGCCTTTCATCTCCCACTGGGGTTCTGCCTTGGCTTTTTTTGGAGCGATGGTTCTTCTTATCTTTGCTCCACTTATGCCATACCTTGCACGCCCCCATTATCATCTAGCTGACGGTTCAGGTGAATATGCGGCCAGCAATGTAATCGGCGAATTTAATGCAGTCGGGGGCGCCTTCTCGAACTTTATCGAACCAACCAACCAATACGGGATGGGTCCCAACGATATCGTCGTGGACACATCTAATCACCGTCTCTTTATTGATGACGGCAGCAACTCACGAATCCTCGTCTATAATCTTGATAACAACAACAATCTTGTAAGTACGATCCCGAATTATGTTCTCGGTGAGCCTGACTTAACGACCGAGACGAACAGCTTCACCAACCAGCCTGTCACTCAGAGTAGTATCGCCTGTAGCAATGCGATGGCTTTCGACTCAGTCAACGATAGGCTCTTTGTGGCTGATGAGTGCGACAGCCGTGTCCTCGTCTTCGATTTCGCAGGCGGGATTAGCAATAATATGAACGCCAGTTACGTGCTTGGCCAGTCGAACTTTACAACAGGTAATACCGATCTGGGTAATACGGAATCCGACTCGCAGACAAATATTCTAGACCCACAAGCGCTCGCCTATGACACGTCTAGCCAGCAACTCTTTGTAGCCGACTACAATGGTTCTCGTCTCCTTATCTTTAACCTCTCCAGCGGGATTAGCGACAATATGCCTGCCAGTAACGTTCTCGGTGAGCCCGACTATACGACACACGTCAACTTGGCTTCGCCGACGATTAACGGGAGTGTCACCCTTGATCCAAACGGTGTTGCGTACGATTTAGCGAACAAACTTCTCTATGTCAGTGATGCTCAATCTGACGGGATAGCCAGCATATCAGGAGGTCGTGTTCTCGTGTATAACCTCTCCAGCGGAATTACTAACGGTATGGCGGCCAGTCATGTCTTGGGCCAACCTAACACCTCAGGTGATACGCATGCACTCACCCAGAGCGGGATGAACACGCCAGGTCACCTGTTGCTGGATACGGCGACAGACCAGCTCTTTGTTTCGGACTTCGGTAATGCCCGTGATACGGTCTTTGACCTCGGCGGCGGGATATCAGACGGCATGAACGCTAGCTTTGTTCTCGGGGAGCCAAATTTCACGACCGCCAACACGACCGATACAACTATCAATAGCACAACATACTGGGAGCCAAACGGTTTTGGTTATGATCCAGGAAACAAACGACTCTATCTAAGCGATAACGACTCTCGTGTTTTGACACTTGATCTCTCTAGTGGTGTTTCAAATGATATGGCTCCAACGAGCGTCCTTGGCCAGACCGACTTTAATGGCAATCCAACATATACGAGTGCAGGCTTTAACGATAAGGGTCACTTCTTAAACGAGTTTGCCGATCAGCCAAATGGTACCTATGTCGATACTGTGCATCACCTTCTGTATGTGGCAGATGCCGGTTTTGATCGGGTTATGGTATACCAGCTTGATAACAACGACAACCTGGCCAGCCCTCCAGTTGCTAGTTACGTCTTAGGTCAACCAGACTTTACAACTACCGCATCCACAAGCGCAAGTCAGACTACTATAACCTGTCCGTCCGGAATCACGGGCGACCCGAATCGTAATCTGCTCTTTGTCGCTGACGCGTGCTCCGATCGTGTCCTTGTGTACGATCTCTCTAACGGTATATCCGACGGAATGCCGGCTAAGTATGTCATCGGCCAGACGACTTGGACAGGAAGTGGAAGTGGCGACACTCAGACCACCCTCAACGATCCATACGCAGGAATAGCTTATGACCCGAATACAGACTACCTCTACGTTGGGGATGTATCTAACAATCGTGTCATGGTCTACAACACCAGTACCGGTTCGTTATCCACAGGGATGGGGGCCAGTTACGTCATCGGCCAGACGAACTATACCAATAATGTGACTGGGACGTCCCAGAGTACCTTCAGCAGTAGTGGGAGCCTGGACGGACTCGCCATCGATACGCAAAACGATGAACTGTTCGTGGCTGATGCCGGATCGGCGAACAGAGTGCTCGTCTTTAATACTGCTGCGATCGGCAGTGGGATGCTGGCTAGTCATGTACTTGGGGAGCCTAACTTTACGAGTACGACCTCGACCGCAGGGACGCCACCTCCGAAAGCAAACCAGTTCATTCCCTTTGGACTTGCATATGACCAAGTAAATCAACGCCTATTCGTCGAGGACGAAGCAAGCTCACGTATTCTCGGTTTCGATCTCTCAGGGGGCATCACAGACAACGCAAACGCAAACGAAGTCATCGGCCAACCAAATCTGACTACCTACAATGCGATGAATATACCTAGCAAGTACGATATGGATCTGCCCTATGGACTGACGGACGCATACGATACAACATCGAATCAGCTCTATGTCTCTGATCAAGAGGATGGTCGAGTGTTGATTTTCGGCTTTGCGAATCTAGTACCTATCAATACCAGTCCGACGGTTGGCACTAATTATTCACAGGTGCTCGGCGATCAGACACAGGGTGCGGTGAGTTACTCGTTACTCTCAGGTTCACCGCCGACCGGACTATCTTTTAACTCGGGCACGGGGCAGTTGAGTGGTACGGTCACGACACCCGGCACGTATAGCTTCACAGTTAAGATCACTGACAATAACGGATCCATCGGTACATACACTGATACCCATACTTACAACGTCACGGTCAGCCAAAGTGGTGGAGGTGGAGGAGGTGGTGGCACCGGGGGAGGAACCGGCGGCGGAAGTGGTGGTGGAACTGGAAGCGGGGGCTCCGGCTCCGGTGGTACATCGACACCGAGCGGCCCATCAAAGCCGCCCACTACTATCCTGACATCAAGCCCTCCGACGACATCTATACCGACCGCCCCTCAGCCGAAGCATACGAAGGCAACTGAGCAGAGCACTGTAATCGATCTTGATAAGCAGAAAGACTTTACCGACGGCTCAGGCTATACCCATACCTCAAGAATGGGGCAGGCTACAGTTTACCAGCTCTGTCTACCCGATAACTCTGCCACTTCGAACACCTGCGCTCAGTCTCCGGCCTCGAGTAGTTCTGAAACTACGTACAGCTTAACAGTTGCGAAAATTTCGACTAGTGGCGGTACGTCGATGGCAACGATTAGCGTTAACCCAGCCTCATTGAATAATCAGACAGTCACATTTACGCCTGGCCAAACAAGACTCCTTGATCTCAATAATAGTGGACACAACAATGTTGGAGTCGAAGCGGTCAACATCTCGTCTTCGACCGGCGCGGTGACCCTCAAATTCTGGAAACTGGCTAGCTTCAAGGCCCCTCTGCCGCTCTTGACTCGTGTGGCCAACCAGATCGTCAAGATACTGCCACACGCAATCATCTATGCCTTCCCTTATATTCTCTTTGTCATGCTCGGGATCTACACGCTCATGGTCTTCTATCAATCGGCCAAAGAAATACGTGAGTATGCACGCCTTGAAAGTCTACTTAGTAGGGCTCGTGGCGTTAACGAGATGAAGAAGACTTTTATCGAGCTGGCTTCACACTACCTGCGTACGCCAATGACGCTTCTGACAGGTGGGGTCGATCTATCTAAATCATTAGGAGGCGTAGATACGAAGATCATCCCCGTACTACAAGCAGCGACACAAGATATGCATACAAAGATCGAACAACTTCTGTCAGATGCCCAAGCTACAAGCCAAGGGCCATCCACTTTTGAGCCGAGTATGAATAAAGAAGATATCAAGTTCTCGTATCTCATTAAGCAGCGTGGCTTTATGCTGCCGCTCGTAATGTTGGGTATAATCTGGATTGCCTTTAACTATTTAATGTCTCATGCGACTACCTTTACGGTAAGTCAGGTAGGCATTGCCTTGCAGGCTATCGTCTTCGCCGTCATCATCCTTGCCCTCTACCAAGTACATCGCAACCGCTTCCTCAGAAGGCGGGATACGGCACTGCTGAAACAAGTAGTCGACAAGGAAGCTTCTCTCGGCGTCGCTCGTGATAGTCTGATCAATCATGCCGTATCGGCGCTTAAAGGGGATCTTGCTAAAATCCACTCTGCTATAAGCGGTAATGACTCTCCTGCCGTGAAGGCGATTTCCAACGGTGAACAGCGGCTTCAGGCGCTCGTTGATAAATTCATTGTTGCTTCTAGGCTTCATGGTTATATGAGTCACGAACCATATAAGCAGACCTCATTTAGCAGCGTCCTAACCGGTGCATTTAGAGGCATGAAGGATAAGGTCTCACAGAAAGAACTACACTTCCAGGCTCCGCAGGATATGCATGTCGACCTTCAAGAACCGGGCCTCTTTACCTACGTCTTAAATGGGGTTATCGATAATGCTGTTTCGTATAGTCCCGAGAAAGGAACGATTGAGGTAGGCACCTCGTTCCAGTCTGGCAAGCTAACAGTTTCGGTGCATGACCAAGGTGACGGAATCTCGAAGGAAAAACTTGCTCGTCTGTTCCAACCGTTCACAAAGAGCGAAGGCGCCGAGGTCTTTAACCATGAGGGAATGGGCTTCAGTCTCTATCTCGATAAACTTATCCTGACTTACTTAGGGGGTGATATCATCCTTGATTCGCGCACAGGTCATGGCACGACCGTATCAGTGTCTGTTCCCACGCAACCGGCTGTTACGTAGTCATTAGAGATCTTTCATCATCTGTTCGAGCTGGCGTGTGGCTTTATCGTAATCTTGCCCGTGCCCGAACATCACTGGCTCGGAAATTCTGACGGTGACTTTACTGTGGCGTTTTGGCCATTTGGCGTGAAGAGGCATCGTCCCATACAGTCCGATACTTTTGACGATAACAACGGGCATCTCTAATTCGACCGCCAAAAGACCTGCTCCTGATTTGAATGGCTGCTGCTTGCCGTTCTTACTTATCTTTCCTTCTGGTGCGATGAGAACGCTCCAGCCCTTATCGGCAAGAGTTCCAATGTAGCTCAGGCTTGGCATGTAAGGTTCGTGCCTGGCCATATTGAAGCTTCCATAACAGAGCCTGCCGAATAACGCTGCTACTTTATGTGCTTTCATAAAGTCGTCGGCCTGCGCAGTACTCAGGTGGCGCCGGAATCGATTCGGGATGACCTGGTAGGTGAGCATAGCATCAAGGTTATCGACGTGGTTGAAGATAAAGATAACAGGCCCTTCGAGACCCTTAAGGTGCTCGCGACCCTCGACACGGACAGACACAAATGTCCCCAGAAGAGTTCGAATAAATATCTCCCGAAAAACATCACCAGTGCTTCTGGGCAGAGGCTCATAGGGCCAGTCGGGTCGTTTGGCGACCGGCTCAACGGCGGTTCCCTTTGAAACAAGACGACGCAAGGCCGCTACTGTAGTCGTCTGGGTCACGGAAGATTCGGAGATACTTATCCCCATCTGTTCTTCTACCAGAGCGACAACGTTCAACCGGCGCAGTGAGTCGAGACCGATATCGGCTAACCTATCGCTCTCTTTGATTCGGGCTGCCGGCTTATCGAGACTCATCCTCAATACGCGGATAAGCTGATCCTGGTTCTTGTCAGCTGCCGACTCTTTCGACTTGCTTTCCCGAGTCTGGTTGGCCCATCTCTGAACCAGCTTGCGATCAATCTTGAGTAGTCTGGTCCGCGGGAAGTCCTTATCGGGCCATCGTCGCCAGCCCGCAATATGCTGGAACGAAGCCAGATGTTCGTTCACCTCTGCTATAAGGGTGGTTATGGCTCTATCAGAACGGCTCGACGTTACGATTGCTTGTACCTGCTCACCATCTGGGGTCGATATGCCGACGATACAGACGTCTCCGAGCTCAGGACGTTTGGCCGTGACGGCTTCAATATCCTCGGGAAAGACTTTGAGCCCATTGCTCAGAACGATGGCAAACTTCAGACGCCCCTGAATGCGCAGCCAACCGTCTTCAAGGTTGCCGACATCGCCTGTTCGGAACCACCCGTCCTTACTGAGAACTTCTTTAGTGGCTTTTTGGTTGTTCCAATATCCCTTGAAGATATTCGGGCCCTTAGCCTGGATCTCTCCGTCACCGGCAATCCGTACGCGGACATTATCGAGCGGCATGCCAGCCGAACCAGATCGACGATCGTTCTGGTGGTTAACGGTCAGGATCGGGGCAGTCTCAGTCAAACCGTAGCCCTGCAGCGTGATGACTCCCATGAGCTCCCAAGCTCTGGCTACGCTCTCGGGTATCGGTGCACCGCCGGTCACAACCATCTCCAATGCACCACCGAGTCGTTCGTGTACTTTGTGAAAGAGCGCCCGCCTGGCAGGTAGCGGCAACACCTCAGCAAGCTTAAAAGCAAATGCCAGCGATTTAGCCTGGCCAGTCTCGGCAGCAGTCTGCTTAATTCGCTCAAGTAGAAGTATGAGAAGTTGGGGAATGGCGGCTATGACTGTTACGTGATACTCCTGCAGGCCTCTGGCTATGGCGGCGGGTGTGACGCGGGGGATATAGAATATGCTGGCTCCTGATGAGAGCACCGCCAGACAACCACCCGTCAGTTCGTACATATGTGATAAGGGTAGCACCGACAGTAACCGCCAGTCGGAGTCGATAGTTAAGGCGCGCTGAACACCCTCAACATTACTTAGAATATTGCGCTGAGTTAGCATGACACCCTTCGGATCGGCGGTGGTTCCCGAAGTAAAGACGATGACCGCTAAGTCATCTCCGGAGATAGACGTTTTTGGCGCAATTGTAGATTGTTTCTCAATCTGTTCCCTCAGTTCATCGAGGATGACTGTTCTATGCTTCTTATCTAAGCCGGAGTGGAGATGCTTACTTCTGAAGATAAATTTTGGTTCGGTCTGGCTGGCATAGTTCAAGATAGTCTCGGGTGTGCTTGCGACATCAACGGGCACCACGACTACACCGATCAGCTGGGCCCCCAGGAAAAGCTTGACCCAGTCAGGCGAATTGGGGGCGACAATCATAAGGCGATCGCCATGCTTCAATCCAAGTGAAATGAGGTAGTGGGCAACTTGGTATGACTGCTTTCGCAAGTCGGCATACGTCGTTCGCTCGATCTTAAGAAACGGTCGGATAGTCAGGGCCAAGCGGTTGTTAAAAGCCCACATGCTACTAACAAAGTCACCAAAATGTCGGTAGCTCATATGTTGATCTCTTGGGCTACGGCCACTGCGTAATCGCCGTGATGGGCGATTGAGATCTCAAATACCCTCTCGTTGATATGGGCATGCGGCCTGCCCTCGCTATCGTGGCTGATAACTATGTCGGTCCACTTATCTGGCTGAACGGTCGCCGCTTTCATAACCGCTTCTTTGGCCGCCCACATACCTGCCAGATGCTCGGCCTTATCACTGAGTGGCTCGGATACTCGAAAAGCCTTACGCATAAATGTCTCCCCGCCTGCCTTAAGTTGCTGTTCAAACTCAGGAACGAACACTAAATCTATGCCAATCATAGTCTGATTCTATACCAAACTTGCGCCTTGTATGCTTTGAGTGTATAAAAATACTAACTGACCGGTCTTTGGGGCGACGATAAGGCTCTGCCCGGTTTTGGAGTTGAGAAGAAGATGACAGCAGTTATGAGCTCTGAGAGTGCGGCAGCATTAGGAATGAATCCCGAAGGATCACTCGCCCTGCTTGGCGATAGGCTTCGTTTTATGGGGGCACAACTTCGACCAGGAGTATGTGCGGTGATGCTCGGTGTCTACCCGCCGCAGCTAAGTGAGATGGGCCTTATCTATGGGGACGATCCCCATATACCAACTACGGGAGCCTGGCTTCAGCGACAGGGTGGTCGGCGCGCCAATACATCCATGGTCACCCTGCTCGAGGCCAACCTACCGGTCTCGCTTGATCCACGAACCCAGACCAGCCGACTGATTGGTCTCCGCCTTATCACTCGGATGCCAGGAGGCAGACTGGTCACTCCGTCTCAGTATGGCCAAGACCGCCACAGCCCTGAGGAGCAAGTTGCCATGTACGGAAAGTGGCATGGCTACCTTGATGCCATCCAGCGGGGTGCTCGAGAGAGAGAACTGCGACAGATTCCTCGTCGTCACATCTGAAACAACCCGTCCGTCTGATCGTCATTCGAAGCGTAAGCTGTTACAATGAGGCCATGCAACTGCTTGCCAGTTTTTTTTCGTGGTGGTACGGATCTGGCTGGCGGAATAGTGCCGAACGAGGAGTAACGCACCTGTCGCGAACAACTGAGCTCTTCTCGTTGGACCTCATTCTGCCGACGCTCTTCTCACCGTTTCGCCAGGTCAGTGCAGCTAAAGGCCTTGGTGGTCTCAATGTCCAGCTGCGTCTCTTTGTTGACAGGACGGTCTCTCGCTTTGTCGGCTTCATGGTCCGCATCATCATGCTGATTACGGGTCTTCTGGCGACTATCGCTATCGGTATTTTCTGGGGACTCTGGCTGATCATCTGGCCCTTCCTGCCACTCTCGCCGGTCGTTCTTTGCGTCTTAGCTTTCGGGGGCGTCAAACTATGAGTACCGTCAGCCTCCAGCTTGACTATCACCACCCTCGAGCAGTAAAGGCCCGTTTCGGTCGCGTTATGGATAGCAAGGGTCTTCAAGTGGCTCTCTGGGCGGTCACGGCCGTTACCTTCATAGGCTCTTTGGCTATCCTTATTCTGCTTCACCAATCGGCGGGTTGGCTGGTAGCTATTCCGGGCTTTGTCTGCCTCGTCCTCTGGATATGGTATCGGCAAGAGCTTAGGTCGCTGCCTGTTACTAAAGGAGGGACGATCGCCGACCTTCTTGAAAGAAATCTACTCGGGAAGCTTCCTGCCCAACCATCACCACGAGTAATCGCTAACGCTCTTGCTGGTACCAGTGGTTTCAACTTTATGCATATTCGCTTCACCATCGATCCCGGATTGATCACCAACTTTGCCAGCGAATTTCATGACGATTCATCGCTAATCTGGCATAAAGCCCTCGAGCTCTCAGAGGCTGACGGCATTAAAGAGTTAACTAGTGCGGCAGTCACTGCCGCCATCGTCCTTTCCCTGCCCAATGTCGAAAAGTACTTAGCTGAACTCAAAGTTGATCCTGATGACTTACGGCTAGGAGTGGCCTGGTACACCCATATCAAGCGGATCTTTGAAGATACCAGGAACCCGATCAATGGCGGGGTTGCCCGTGATTGGGCCTTTGGCTTTACGCCGCTGCTTGACCGGTTCGGTTATAGCATCACCATGCGGGTAGAGCACGATAGGGCCATCTCCCGCGATCTCGCCAATCGACGACCACTCGTCGATCAAATAGTCGATGTCCTCGTCAGCGGCCGGCGAAACGCAACCCTTGTTGGCGGTGTGGGGTCGGGTCGCAGCATGCTCGTCTCGATGCTCGCTGAAGAACTGATCAACCCACGATCGACGACACCGAAGTCACTGAAATACAACAGAGTCATCGGCCTCGACCCTGGTGTCCTGATTGCCAACGCCGGAGGTAGGGGAGAACTTGAGAACCTTGTTCAACAGATCTTCGCAGAGGCTTTCTATGCCAAGAATATCATTCTGTTTCTGGACAACGCTGATCTCTTTCTTGAAGAGGGCACAGGCTCGGTTAACTTATCCAATATTCTGATGCAGGCTCTCGAAGGTGGAGCACTTCGCATTATTCTGGCAATGGACGACCAGTGCTGGCTGCGGGTTAACCAGACCAACCCAAGTCTCGGTCGCCTCTTTAACCGGATCAGTGTCGAGCCGCTCTCTAAGGATGCCACTATGAGGATCATGGAAGACTATCTATTATCTGTCGAATACCAGGCCAAAGTGACCTATCTCTATCAGGCACTCGAGCAGATCTACAGTTTGAGTGAACGTTATATTGCTGACCAAGTGATGCCGGGTCGGGCCCTGAAACTGCTGGAGGCAGCTGCCCATCATCCCGAGAACGGCTATATCACGGCTGAATCGGTTCAGCAGACTATAGAGGCGAACTACAATATTAAAGTAGGTACGGCCCACACAGAAGACGAGCGTGAAACACTGCTCAACCTAGAAGATCTAATCCATCGGCGAATGGTCAACCAATCTCGTGCTGTTCAGGTTGTTGCCAGCGCTCTGCGAAGAGCTCGAGCCGGTGTCCGTAACCCGAACCGGCCGATTGGCACTTTCCTGTTCCTCGGCCCGACTGGCGTTGGTAAGACCGAACTGGCCAAATCGCTGGCTGCGGCCTACTTTGGCGGCGAGGATAGGCTGATCCGTATTGACCTTAACGAATTCGTCCGCTCGGACGATCTAATTCGACTTATTGCTGACGGTGCTACGGATCCTAAGTCTTTGGCCGCTCAGGTCTCTAAGCAGCCATTCAGCGTTGTCTTGTTGGACGAGATAGAGAAAGCGCACACCGATGTCATGAGCGCCTTGTTGCAGGTACTCGATGAGGGCATATTGCGTGATAAGAATAACCGTGAGGTCTCCTTCCGAGATGCCATTATAGTTGCAACGAGCAACGCCGGGGCTGCGGCAATACGGGCACATATCGAGAAGGGTGAAGAGATCGTCCAGTTTGAATCATCGTTCGTTGATGAGCTGATTAATAGCAATCAGTTCCGTCCTGAGTTCCTCAACCGTTTTGATGAGATTGTACTCTTCAGGCCGCTGACCGAGGCAGAACTTGTCCAAGTTGTCGACCTTAACCTGGCACAGATCAACAAGACGTTGGCTGTTCAGAAGATGAGCGTCTCGCTAACACCTGAGGCTAAACAGTGGATGGCCAAGCAAGGCTATGACCCGCGACTCGGGGCTCGACCACTCCGCCGGGTCATGCAGCGAACGGTAGAGGACGTTATTGCTAAACGGGTACTAGCCGGTCAGATAGAGAGCGGCGACAAAGTCACCCTCGATGTAGCCGATCTCCAGTAGTACCCCTTAGGGTCGCTCTTCCTGAGTCCTGCCAGCTTCGGGCTGGGCCAAAGTGCTTCGCAGCTCCTGGCATCTCAGTCTTGCAGCGTAGCCGATTGCCATACCCGGTGGGACAATCATAGGCGGCCAGTCACTATCAAGGACTGCAAGGCTTAGTTGTGTAATTCGCCGGAGTCCTCGGCGCCATCCGCCATGTTGTGGTGCCATATCTATGTGTACTTGAGGGTCTCGTTCGTTACGTTCGCCTGGCATGTCCGTCCTTTAAAACTATAGTCATATACAGTGTGTATTGTGTCAATGTATCAGGGGTAATTGTGGTAGAATAAAACCGTGCTGTACGCGGGTATGGTATAGCGGCTATTATGCCACTCTTCCAAAGTGGCGAGGAGAGTTCGACTCTCTCTACCCGCACCACGCACACATGCCCCGGTAGCTCAGTTGGATAGAGCAGGAGACTTCTAAGCTCAAGGTCGGGGGTTCGAATCCCTCCCGGGGTACCAGACGATGTATGCCTCGATTTGATAATCTGAAAAAAAACGCCCGACGGATTGTTCGGCCTCGTTCCCCACGGCAAGTCGTTTCGTCAGTCGTAAAGCGTCGTGGTGGTAAGTGGCAGCTTTATGTCGCCCTCATTGTTCTGATCGCGATTCTCGGTCTAGCAGGTTACCAGCTTTACGTTTGGTTGGCGGCACCAAGCGTACAAAGCACCAGTAGTTGTGATAAAGCACGCGGGCCATTCGTCGAAAAGGGGACTGAAATACTGCAGAGTGACGGCAAAGTATACACGCCATATGGTATCACCATCTCCGGGCTTTCAAGTGCCGACTACCAGCGTTACACCGTGTACGATGATTCCGAGATAATCGCTACCGCCGATAACTGGTGCAGTAACACTGTTCGATTTCAAGTAGCTCAAGATAATTTGGTTGGCCCGACAGGGGATACATACTCAAGCGCTTTCATGAACGCCATCAATAGCGAGGTTAAACTTGCCGAGAAGCTTGGGCTTGTAGTCGTCCTCAATGCCCAGACTGAAACCGTTGGCCATGAGACTGGACCAACTCAGGCCACCGTTCGGTTCTGGGATGACATCGTTAACCTTTATGGTAAGGACCCACGGGTTGTTCTCGATCTCTTCAACGAACCAAGGATCTACTCTGCAAACGGCCCGCTTGTTGGTAACCCGGGTCGTGTATGGCAGCTGTGGCAGGATGGTGGCACCTACCATGGGGTCACCTACGTCGGTATGCAGACCCTGCTGAGTAATGTACGATCAGAGGGCGCTACCAATCTGGTTTGGGTAGAGGGCCCGTATGCAGATACAAGCCTGTCCGGCGTAGACTCGCATCTGCTCACCGGCGGTCCGCTGATGTACTCGATCCACCATCCGTACGGCCCGCATAACGCTGCGACTTGGAATGCCGACTTCGGTTTTCTCGTCAATAGGCATATCGCGCCCGTGGTAGTGGGTGAGTGGACCAACTACGCCTCGACAAGGAACGAATGCTGGCCCGATGCGAGGACGGCCATCCCGAGCTTTCTTGATTATCTAGCCGATGAGAACATCGGGTTGAACGCTTGGAGTCTCCACCCTGGTGTACTGATTGCCTCACCGAGCTTTACAAGCCCTACCCATATTCGAGCTAACTACGCCTGTAAAAACAGCCTAGACCAAGGTGCTGGTTTCCAGCTCTTCTACTGGTTCCGAGAACTCAATAGCACTACCACATAACAGGCTAACGGGGGTAGCTCTCGACCTCGAAAGATGATATAGTGGCCAACGTCGATACATGGCGGACGTAGCTCAGTTGGCAGAGCGTCGGGTTGTGGTCCCGAATGTCGTGGGTTCGAATCCCATCGTTCGCCCCAATAAGCAGATCAAAGCGGCCTGATGGCCGCTCTTTATTTTGGTAAATGCTTGCTGGCCTCGGTTGAGAGCAGGGCGACGAAGCCTATCGCAAATATGAAGAAGAGGGCATACGCCATATCGCGCGCATTCTCCTTCATCAGCTTCTGCCCAAACATAGTCTCCATACTAATATATTCTATATCAGATAGATGAGAGTTGACTGATCTCTATCTAGATGTCGCGAAGAACTTCGATACTGGCGCCTAACTTATTGAGACGGTTGGCCAAGTCTTCGTAGCCTCTGCTAATAGAGTAGACGTTTCGAAGGACGGATATACCGTCAGCTGCAAGCATGCCTATCAGAATAAGAACAGCTGGCCTCAAGGCTGGCGGGCAGATGACCTCTGCCGGTCGCCAATGGGTCGGCCCGATGACGTACGCTCGGTGGACGTCGACAAGGTTTACCCGGGCGTTGAGCTTGTTGAGCTCGGTATAGTAGATGGCCCGGTTGTCGTACACCCAGTCGTGTATAAGTGTCCGGCCGTGGGCTGTTGCAGCAATGGGGACGAAATACGGCAGGCTATCAATATTCATGGTCGGGTCGTCGTGTGCTTCGATCTTATCCTCTGGAGCCACTAACTTCGGGGATTCTAGGCACTGGATATCAACGAGATCAGTTATCTTGTTGGCGGCTTTGTAGCGCTTGGAGAGTTTATACTTAAAGCCCATCTTGGCCATCTTCATAAGCTCAAGATCGATAAAGTCGATCGGGACCCTCTCGATGGTGATGGGTGAGTTGGTCGTTGCCGCAATGCTCAGGAACGTAACTGCCTCGATCGGGTCTTCGCTTGGCCAGTATTCAACATTCTTATTGATCTCTTTAACGCCATGGATTCGCAAGGTATAGGTGCCAATACCTTCGATCTTAACCCCGAGTTTCTCGAGGAAGTGACAGACATCGTGGATCATGTAGTTGGAGCCGACCCGGCGGAGTGTACTGACCCCTGGAGTAAGGGCTGCGGCAAAGATGGCGTTCTCTGTCGCCGTATTACCTGGTTCGATCATAACAACAGGTTCAGTCGGTCTCTTCGGGTGGCTTGTGCACCTGTACCAGCCAGTTACAGTGTTAACGCTAAGGCCGAATTCTTCGAGGGCATATAGATGCGGCTGAATAGTTCTTTCACCGAGCTTACAGCCGCCGGCAAAGGGCAGCTCGAACTCACGCTTGAGATGCATAAGCGGTCCCATGCACATAATCACACTTCGTGTCTTACGGCCGGCTTCTGCGTCCATATTCTCTAGTTTGAGACGAGCCGGGGGTGTTATCTCGAGATCGTTCTCTTCATTCAGCCAGCGGACCCTAACACCGATACTTGTAAAGACCTCGATCATCCGGTTGACCTCTTCGATGCGTGGCATCCGGCGCAGCGTGGTCGTGCCTTTGTTCAGCAGGCTGGCGCAGAGCAGTCCCATGGCGGCATTCTTGGAGGTCTTGACGGAAATCGTGCCTCCCAGCTTTTTACCGCCTTCGATTCGGAAGTTGACATTACCCTGGCTGTGCAGGCTGACAATCTCGCGGTCAAGGACGTCGCTAATACGGGCTAGCATCTCCATGCTGAGGTTCTGACCCCCGTTTTCGATGCGGTTAACGGCACTCTGGCTGGTACCAAGAGAGGTCGCCAACTCCTTCTGAGTCATGCCCTTCTCGTGTCGAAGGGTCGCGATAAGATGACCAATCTTTTGGCGGTATTCGTACATCTCACGAAATGATATATCATGTTTGATATATGCGCAAGTTATTATCGCTTCTCTTGACGTTATCTTATACAATGGAGGTATGTTGTAAAAAGTCGTTCATACTGTCTCCGAAAATTCATCTAATAGAGAACTATTCATTATGAACGATAAACAAGTCAGCGACCTCATAAAGGCCGAGGAAGAGCGCGAGCGCAGCGGTCTTGAACTTATTCCTTCCGAAAACTACGTCAGCCGTGATGTTCTTGAGGCAGATGGCAGTATCTTTACCAATAAATACTCCGAAGGCTACGTCGGTAAACGATACTACGGCGGTCAGACCTATACTGATCAAATCGAACAACTGGCGATCGACCGCGTTAAAGGTCTCTTTGACGCCGATCACGCCAATGTTCAACCTCTCTCAGGCGCTCAGGCTAACGAGGCTGCCGAACACGCCTGGATGGAACCTGGAGACACAATCCTGGGCATGGACCTCTCACATGGAGGCCACCTGACTCACGGTCACCCGATCACGGTGCTAGCCAAACTCTTCAACTTTGTTCGCTACGGGATGAAGGATACTGAAACAGGCGAGATAGACTATGATCTGCTCAGAGAGCTGGCTCACAAGCATAAGCCCAAGATGATCTTAGCCGGCTACTCTTCATACCCTCGTGAGTTTGACTATGATAAGTTTTCAGCGATTGCTGAAGAAGTCGGGGCGGTAGCGTGGGCTGACATTGCTCATATTGCCGGCCTCGTCGCAGCCGGTCTGCTCGAGAATCCCTTTCACCATGGCTTCCACATGATCTCTTCAACAACTCACAAGACACTTCGCGGACCTCGTGGCGGTATCATACTCACCAAAGGGACTATCAATAACCCACTTAGGGCTCCGGAAAAGATAATCGAAAATCTGCCGACTCTCGTCGATAGGTCTGTCTTTCCAGGTGTCCAGGGCGGTCCGCATATGCATATTATCGCCGCGAAAGCGGTGGCCTTTCATGAAGCATCGCAACCTGAATTTAAGGCCTATGCCGAGCAGGTTCTCAAAAATGCTCAACGCCTGGCCGATGAACTCATGAAACGTGGCTTCAAGTTGGTTACTAACGGGACTGATAATCACCTCGTCCTGGTTGACGTTATGTCGAGCTTTAATATTCACGGTGGTGAAGCCGAGGCAGCACTTGATTTGATCGGCCTCAATCTTAATAAGAACGTTATACCGGACGACCCGCTGCCCCCATACCGCCCAAGCGGTATCCGGCTCGGTACGCCAGCCATTACTACTCGGGGCCTTAAAGAAGATGATATGGCTCTCATTGCCGAGTGGATGTTAAAAGGCATCAAAGCGCGTAATGACCTCGAAGCATTAAAGAGGCTCAATGCCGAAGTCGAAGAATTCTCACGGAAATTCCCTCTGCCGAGTGACAGACGAGTTAGTTAAAGTAGTTCTGGTTCCTGTTCAAGAACGACTCCGAATTTGGCTTTAACTTTGGCGACTATCTCATCTTTGAACTTTTCAAGATCCCCGTAACTCTTGGCTGAAACGTTAACGAAGACAAGGGCGTTGTGCTCGTAGATTTTAAAGCCGTGAGCTTCGTAGCCCTTGAGTCCTGTCTTATCTATGAGCCAGGCGGCAGGTATTTTGACCAATCCCTCTTTGGTCGGATATGAAGGAAGATCAGGATAGTCTTTTAGAAGTTTCTCGAACTCTTCGTGGAGAATTCTGGGATTCTTGAAAAACGAACCACTATTGGCAAGGTGTTTCGGGTCTGGCAAGGTCTTCTCGCGGATAGCGCTCACTGCATCTCGGATAGCCTGCGGTGTGTATGTCGTTATGTTCTTTTCGTCGAGATACCGCTGCAAGCTACCATAGAAAGGTGGCTTCGGGTTACCCTTTTTCAGTGTCAGAGTGATGCTGGTGATGATATAGTGGCGACCCTGCATGGCTTTAAAGATACTGTTACGGTAGCTGAAGTGGCAGTCAGCGCCAGTCAACGTAACGAAGTCGGAGGTATCGAGATCGTACGCTTCAAGTTCATCGAAAACATCTGCGATCTCAACTCCGTATGCGCCAACATTTTGAACAGGTGTACCGCCTGCGGTACCGGGTATCTTGGAGAGAAATTCGAGACCGGTCAGCCCCATCTCAACGGTCTTCTTAACGACATCGTCCCAGTGTTCTCCTGACCCGACCTGGATGGTCGTCGTCTCATCGTTATCGTCGAGTACTTTAAAGCCAGGGATACGATTAATGATGACCATTCCCTTGAAACCCTCGTCGCGAACGACGATATTGGAACCTTCGCCAAGAACCAAAATGGGCAAGCTCTTACCGTGTGCTTCGGCAACCGCTTCTTCGAGTTCGTCTTTTGAGTTGATAGTGACAAGTGCGTGTGCGGGGCCACCGAGCTTCATAGTGGTATGGCTTTTTAAATTCGTATCTGTTTTGATATCCATACTTCGCCTATTATACTAGTAAAATTCGCGCGCCTGTAGCTCAGTGGATAGAGCGTTGGTTTCCGGAACCAAAGGTCGTAGGTTCGAATCCTATCAGGCGTACCATAAGCATTTTGACCACAGCCCATCCAACTACTCGTAGCCGACTTCGATTTCTCGCTTCTCAGCAAGTTCCACCAATCTTACACGTTGCCCAACGATATGTAAGCCAGGTTGAGACCCCAGTATCCCATCGACAGCATGCTCGCCCAGAGACCTTGCGAAGTTCCTAGCCTCTTCATCGTTCCCAGCATCAGAGTACAGAACTCGTACTGTCACTTCCGCCGCATACAGTTTTGTAGGATCCTCTTCGTTAAGTCCGGGCAATTGAGGACTAGGCATACAGAGATCATATAGGGAAAGGTTTAGCAAATCCATCCTCAAGAGCCAAATACCAGTCAATTAACTCTTGCTCGAGAAGGTTCCATTGAGGTAAAGTCAGCGGTACCAAGTTGCTATTTTAGTTTTGTCTCTTCGTTTGTATGATCTGTCACACTTGTTGAGACGGGACGTCTATCCTATACTAACCATAACCACTCTGGGTAATGTGGGAGTTTGTATATATGGCTAGACTGCCGGTAGTAGGAGGAGATTCAGGTAATTGGGGAAGCATCCTCAATGACTATCTATCAGTCTCCTTAAACGGTGACGGAACTATCCAATCTGCAGCGGTAGTCCAAGCCGGGGCCGTAACCAGCGTCAACAGTAAATTACCGACTAACGGCTCTGTCACTTTAGCCGCCAGTGACGTTGGTGCTTTGACCCAAAGCACTGCTGACAGTAGATACTTACAAGTGGGTGGGGATATTGGCGGCACAACATCCAGCCCCACTGTCGCAAAACTTAATGGCGTCAGTATTTCTGGAACACCAAGCAGTGGCCAAACGCTAACCGCGACTAGTGGTACTTCGGCTTCTTGGCAGACTGGGGCGTATGTACAATATGCCACTGGTCTTGTTGCAGATCATGGGAAAACTGACAATCAACCAACACTACAGGCTGCTCTGAACGCCCTGAATACGGCTGGTGGTGGGACTTTACGGATACCCGCTGCCACAAGCAGTTACGGTCTCAAATCTGATCTTACTGTTCCAGCGGGTGTGACCCTGTTTCTTGAAGGTGTTGGGCCCTGGAAAAACCCCGGTTCGTCCGTCCCTGCCGTTGGTTCACTAACGTGCGCTACGCTTAGCCCCGCTCAGGGCGCGACGTTTACCAATGGCATGATTGTGCTCGGCGGAAAAGGTGCCACTATCAGAGGCGGCATGTTTCTAGGCTATGGCCCCACGAATAGTGGTACGGCCCCAAATGCGTTTCGCACAATCTACCGTAACGCTCTCGGCACGCGCATAAGAGAGACGTTTATATGGGGCGCTTCAGTTATCTGTATCGATGACCCAGGGCAACAGGTAGCCCAAGATTCTGGGATTGAAGGGATAGTAATCTCAAACAACCTCATCACTCCTTCCGTCATCCAGCAGACGGTGTCAAGTGTTGCTGGCAATGTCGTTACCGTTTCTTCCTCAACCGGGATATCAGTTGGGGCGCCTGTCCTTGACTTTACTACCCCTGGCAACATTGCGGGCGGTACGACGGTTACAGGAGTAAATGGCAATCAGATTACACTTAGTATTACTCCTGTTGCAAGTCCATCAGGCAACACGCTCGCCTTTTTTGTTGGGATCGGTGGCCGGATCGCAGCTGACGACAACTGGATGGCTAATAGTCATCCACAGTACGCGACCTGGATCTCAAATTCGGCAGACATACAGTATGCAAATTGCCACTTTTCAGAAGCGGCCAACGCTGCCGTGGCTGTCGCAAATCTCTATCATGGTACCGGTCAAGGAGCAACTTATAGCAACTGTACATTCGACAACGCCTCTAACTCGTCTTCGCCAGCGCACATAGTGCGCGTTCAAGGTCCTTTGACGATCAATGGTGGTCGCTTTCAGCAGAAGGGTGCTACTGGAGGCGGTTTCCCGGTTGTGCAAGAACTCAATCTTGATTCGGCACCCACTACTATTGTAGGCACATCAGTGCCAAACCTCTCTGGGACGGCTCCCTTCTCGGCTCTTATCGCCTACTCGACGGGGTCAAAGTCGGCTGACGTTGTCATAGGTGTTACAACCCAGGGGAATGAAATTACATCTCTGTATACTGGCGGTAACCCAGGTGTCAGCAAAGGTAATATTCTCAATGGGACCGTACAGACTGATATTCCTGCGGCCGGTCTGCCGGCTATTACGTTTGGAACCGTTTCAGACCCAACACCCATCACAGCAACGTCTCAGGTAATGGCTGGGCTTGGCATCACGTATACACCAGTAAACTCAACCAGTCTCTCGATTGAAATCGATGGCGCGATTGGACCAAACACAGCAAATACTACAGTGCAAGTCAGCGGCAGGTATGGAACGGGATCAGTGCCATCAAATAACGGCACTCTTACGGGAACAGCCTTTCCGCAAGGTACTTATACGCTCCAGCCTGCTAGCTTTGGCCAGCATGCATACTTTCGCCAGAAGGCGAAGATCACCGGGCTCTCGATCGGGACCACCTACTGGTTTGACCTTGGCGTCGATACTTTCAACGCCTCAGATGCAGTCGGCCTACACGCAGTAGCCTATAGTGTCATGGAGTGCCAGTAGATAACCTAGCATGTAGAAAACCTCATCATATCCACTCCCCTTACCAACTATCTGGTAAGCTATCGACATGACTCAACTCAAGAAATGGAAAGAGATAAAGCGACAGATTGTATTTAAGAAGTATTCATGGACTATTGAGCAACGTGACTATGAAATGCTGGACGGAGAAATCGTAGATTGGTACATCGCCACTGATAAATCGGGGGTGTGCGTCTTTGCGTTAACAGATGACAACAAAGTAGTTACTGCAAGGATGTATCGACCAGGCCCTAACGCTATTTTTAGAGAGCTACCTGGCGGTAAGATCGAAAATGGCCAAGACCTTAAGAGTGCTGGGATGCATGAGTTGCTCGAGGAGACCGGTTTCACTGGTGAAGTGCAGTGGATAGGTAAATGGTACGAAGATGCGAGGGTTGATAGAACGCGTTACGTCATAGTTGCCACAAACTGCAAAAAGATTGGTGATCAGCAGCTGGATGTGCATGATGAATTTATCGAGATCGAACTGGTAGATATCCCGGAGTTTGTTAAGCAAGTTCGTCGAGGAGAACTAACTGATACGGCTGGGGCTATGCTTGCTCTTGATCATCTAGGTTTACTTAACTGACCGGTACGGCTTAATCTGGGCTAATATCATTCAAGTGCTAATATGGCTTTATGACTAAGAAAGCAGACATACACAAGGCCGGTGGCATCATCATTCGTAATAAGCGACTCCTCGTTGAACGCTCCAAAGATAAAGAGTTCTTTATTGCGCCGGGTGGTTCAGTAGAACCTGGTGAAACGCCTGGACAGGCGCTTGTCCGTGAGCTGAGGGAGGAGTTTCAGATTACCGTCAAGGAGGATGACATCAAGCCCTTCGGGACGTTTTATGCCCAAGCGGCTGGTCAAGAAGATAAAACTGTACAGATGGACGTCTTTACGGTTGGGGAATGGGAAGGTGAGCCGACTCCAGATAATGAAGTAGAAGAGATTAGGTGGATTACCTCGACTCCACCTGAGGATATTAAGGTAGGGTCGATATTCGAACATGAGGTGCTACCCCGTCTCAAAGAGGTTGGGCTGATTGACTAGAATCCATCAAAAGTACCCAAACCTTGTCTAAATAGGCGTACAATTGCCATTGAAGTCGAAGCGGTTTGTCGCTAGGTGATAGGGCTTTGGTGAAATCTCTTTGATTTATTCTATAACTTATGGTTTATTATAGCGAATGACGCATTCTTTAAGAGGTGGCCCAGACAATATTGCGGCCACCAGATTTATTGCTTCCCCGGAAGGCTTCGCATTATTAGAGAGACGTGAGGCATTGCTCGAGGCAGTGGCTCGATTCTCACTGCGAGCGCCAGGCGATCATCCTGAGGATGCTTTTCATCCGAACCAGTTCCCTGGGTGGCGACATGTTTATACGGGCGCATTGACTGATGTTATGGCGTTCGACGGCGTAGACGTGGCCGCCTCAACGTATACCACGGGTAGGGTAAGGTGGCAGCAAGGTTATCCAACCACAAGAACATTTAGGATGCCAAGATGGGATCTGCTTTATGGCCGGGCACATCCGGCTACTGACATGGAGTCCCTCATCCAAAGCCTGCCATCAACACGCCAGAGGCGGGATCCAAGAGTGGATCTGATAGATCAATCACTATGTCTGGCTGCGCTGGGGAGGGAACTTGGGAACAGCGAGCGGGAAGAGCTATTCGTACCTCGACAATGGTTTGCGCTCGAAACATCAGGAGGTGACACTCTGGCAGCGAGTAGGAATATACCGGGATGGTTAACTCTTAGTCAGTGGCTCACGCTACACGGTAGACCTGAGCATAACGCACTTGGGGTCCAGTTTGATGCCGATAGGGTCATTCGAGAAGCGGCTGCAAAAGTTAGGGCTGCCGTAGGTAAATCTGCCTTACGCAATGGCTTGGGTAACCTCTTGGATGGGGATGGTAGGTATTTTGGGGACACGATGATCGTGCCGGAAGATATTAGCAGTCCTCGAGATAGCAGGCTTGGTGTCGTCAGGTTAACGTCGGGCAGACATCATAGGATTAAAGGCAGAGCTATGGGTGCAGCACGTGGGGAGCTATCTGGTGAACAAATTATTACACATCCACCTATCAGAGAATTAGCTCCTCTCATTTAACCCCTGGATTTGTTAGATGAAAAATGAAGAACACCCACTTACTCAAGAAGAATTTGATTTGATCTACTCCAAAGTCCCTCGGCTTGGGGTTGAGATAATCGTTAAAAACAAATCCGGTGGAGTTTATCTCACTAAACGGGCCAGCGGGCCCTGTAAAGGTCTCTGGCACATACCGGGAGGAACCGTTCGTTTTGGAGAACAATTGGTAGATGCGGTTAGGCGAGTCGCTGGTCGCGAGCTAAGGATCGATGTAAAGGGCGCACGGAATTGCGGTTACTTCGAAGTCAAGAGCCACCTAGAGGATAGTACCGACTATCCGGTTGGAATTGTGTTCGAGGTAACTGATTATGCCGGTACACCCAAACCGAATAATGAAGCCAGCGATGCCGGCTGGTTTACGACTGCACCGCGGGGGATGCATGCCGACCATGATACATTTCTCTTCGAGAACGGATATCTTCTGCGACCGTAGAAGGTAACCTTAGGGTTGCAGCAAGCTTACCCGGTTGCCCTCACTGTCGTTAAATGAGACATATTTTCCTACTCCTGGTATATCCATTGGTTTACCGAGGATTTCACCTCCGGCCTTTTTGACGTCTCGCATCGCAGCTTCGATATCTTTTACGGCAATAACAACTGAGGGGACCTGTGCGGGCCAGTCTGGCTTTATCGGGAAGAAGCCTCCATTAATTGTCCCCGGCGCAACTGGTCGCCCGTTCTCGGTCTTCGTCGTCTCGGCTGTTACGTAGTCTCCCATATCCTTGCCCGAATCGTCCATATTCCAGCCAAAAGCTGCCTTATAGAACTTTGCTACACGCTTCGCGTCTTTATATGGCATCTCAAAATGGACTACTGGGTTACTGCTACTCATGGCATACTCCTTATCTTTAACGATTTTCTACTAACCACCACCGTACACCCTAACGATTACTGATAGCAAACAGAAACATAATGTAAATAGAAGATATACTTATACGTATGGCTAATCCTGAGTCGAGCAAAGAGAAAAAACGGTGGGACTTCACCGGGGCAGTGCTCTTACTCGGAGCGCTAGCTATCGGGTTTGGCCTTATGAGTCACGTGCTCCATCTCGGCCCGAATAAGAAATAGGTTGCCCTTTGCGGCTATAATGAATATATGGGTCAATCACAACGAAGAGTCGTTACACGGTTCGGCCATGGGCAGGTCATCCTGGCGGCTATTCTTAGCATTCTCATCACTTCTCTGATCACCTTCTTCTTCCCACGCACAACATCGACAAGTATTACGACCATCCCATGTAACCATGGTATCTACTGTAGCCCTGAACTACAGACTGTACGCACCTCACAGTACGGTTTTCCATTTATCTCACGAGTTCGCCAGGCCCACACGAGCACCGGCCCCGAGAATCAAGTCACCATACGCAGTGCTGATCTGCTCGGTGACTTTCTCACCTGGTTTTTGGCAAGCCTCTTAGTGCTGAGTATAGATGTCGAGGTAGTAAGCAGAGCTACTGATTAGGTGCGGATAGATCCTGGCGTTGCCGATCTATGCGGTCGGCAAGTTGGGCATCTCGGAACATCATCGAGAAAGCTGGGACTGCATAACCAACAGGAATTGCGAGCAGCCCTATGGCTCTGAAGTTACCAGCTAGACCCAGATTACCTTGACCGCTCTCAATGATAGTATTTGCTTTCCAGGCGACAAGAAGACCGGCTGCCGCAACTGCCAGCCCTGCTAGGGCACTCAGGATTACATATCGTGCGGTCAGTTCGTGATTTTGAGTAGCTGTCGTTTCAACTGGTTCACGTCGGACTGGTTTGAGCCCTCTGGTCCGTTCCATGTATCCATTATAGACTATGCTATCCTAGTCAATATGAAGAAGGTGCTTCGTCTCGTAGCCGTCATCTTGTTAGTTGTTGGGCTCGCAGGCACGGCCTATTTCTACTTTCATCAGCAAAAAGTCGGCGGTTGTCTTCGCTGCCCTCCAAACGCTCTCTGTGCTGATCTCTGTTCTATCGTCCAGTATCAGACAAGCAAGTGGATCTACCTAACTGGTGCGATTGGTCTTGTTGGCCTTGCCAGTCTGGTAACACAGTTTATTGTCGAGAAGTCCAAGTAGCTTAACCTATCGGCTGGCCCCAACCGACGAAGTTGACTGTGCCCGAACCTTGGAAGAGGACATCAGCGAAGTAGCAACCACCCTGGAACGTAGTGGTTGGATAGGTCGGGCCGCTGTTGCTTGAGACGTACTTACCATTATGAGTAGTATTGGTCGATTGCGGAGCGGTCAGGGTACCACTTGAGTTTGTCACGCCTGAGTTAGTAAAGAGATTGCTAGTCGAAGGGTAGTAGTCGGATGTCCAAATCGCTATCACATATAGGGTATTGGCGGTGATGCTGATAGGTGAGGAGAAGAGTCCTTGACTCCAACCAGTCTGGTAGTTGCTAAGAGGTGTTGTGGCCAGCTGGGTGCCGGTCGAATCGCTCGTCCAACTATAGAGGATGGCCGTTACGGGCATAGATGGCAGGTTGTCTGGGAAGTACCACCGTGCGCCGTAGATTTTACCGTTACTCGTGGCTTCAAAGACTGTCCCCATTGTATAGGCTGTACCGTCATAGTTAGACGTTGAAGTAACGACAAGTGATGGATCAAAGATCGATTGGTACTGTGTCTTTGAGGTTATGGTCAGGCCGTACTGACTTGGTGAGGCAGCTGACCCAGGGCTGACAAGAGCCGTCGCGTTATTATTAGCGGTCGTACTCAAAATGGCGGGAGGTGAGTTACCGAAGTCAGTCATCAGATTTAATACGGCTTGCTGCATGGCTGGATCGATCGAGGAGTTATAGTTGTCACTTCCATCAGAGAAGTAGCTGATACCCCAAGCATATTGCCACGTGGCGGCACAGAAGACGAGGGCACCTGACGGGGCTTCGTAGATAGTCATGCTATAGAAGATTGTTCCCGCTCCGCCGTAGTTGTGGCCGTAGTAGTCCGAACGTTGGCCGCTGATCTGTATGGCCTGCTTGTTAAGCATGATCATATTGGTCGGTGTCGTCGGCTCTTCCGCTTTGACATAGTCCCACTCAGTCCCAATCGTCCCCCCCATCAGTGTTGTGCCAGGCGAGATGTACATTATGCCCGCAGATGCGTTCGGGTTCCCAAACTGCGCAGTGGCTGAGTACGTATTAAAACCCTGTGTGCTTGCTGCATTGGTATCCATCATCGCGATCGAGGTCCAACTACCCGACGAGTTGGTTGAGTTGTTGGTTTGTACTCGAGACGTTAATCCGGTGCCGGCCGTCCAGCTGGTTGTCTTCTGGGTGCCGTTGGCGTTCACATCGGCGAAGACACAGACAGCCCAACGGTTGCTGCCACCATTACCGACTGATGGGGTAGTGTGAGTTGAACCCCCGCCAGTATCTGCGAACACGCCACTGCCACTGTCCTCCCAAACGGCTCCGCTGTAGACAGTGCAGACCTGAGAGGAGGCAAGGTTGTTGGACCAGTTAAAGAAGTAAGTTGTCGAGCCGGCTTGGGCTGCATAACAGGTGAGCAGTATCGTCACTTGGTTGGCCTCGTTGGGGACCTGATTGAAGATGACTCGAAGTCCGCCGGTGTTAAAGCCTGACGGTTGGCCATCAAACGTGAGGGCGACAAGGACAAGATCACCGGTCTGGGTTGCCGATGGGGTAGAGATGGTCGTGTTGGTGCCTGCCGTCGTCATAAAGTTCGAGCTTGTTCCACGGACAGCTATGCCAGGGTTGGCCGTGACCCGCGTGTTACGCCATATCGGCAGGTTCTTGTAATCGTCTGGTACGGCAATACGCTCGTTGACGTTGGCGTTACCGATGAACCACTGACCAGTCATGCTGTTCTCTGGTCGTCTTTCGGTATTATTGACCCCGCCAACTGTTGTCCTTGGGTCGCGCCACGTTCCAGTGTAACCACCGGGGTCGTACTGCGTGACCCCATCATAACCAGTTGTGGCGTGTGAGTCTTTGTAGCAGATCATCCTACGCTTATTGGTGTCGGCTGGGTCAAAACGAACATGCCAAAGCGAAGTGTTAGAGGTGAAGAACATGACGTTCGTGCCTGAGTCTCGAGCGTCTTCGAAAGCGTCGCGCATATTACTCGACCAATATTCGCTGTGTCCGGATGATATAGCCGTCGTGTACATTGATGGTATGGCCGGGTTTTTCTCGAGATCAATCATGGTGAAGTAGGAAATCTCATAGCCGTTTCCTTCCAAGAAGGCTACGAGTCCACCCTCAGAGTCCCAGTAGAAGGTAGCTGCGTTAGCTCCAATAACACCGATTGGTCTGTCGTACGATACGGCGAAGGCTCGTGCATTTAAGCTCTGGTTCGGCCCCTGGCCATAGAGGCTTCTTCCGGTGTAACCCGCGTAGCCGCCACCTGCGTCGGTCGTTGCTCCCCAGACGTTGTAGGCTTGCCAGGTTGTGTCAGCCATCGTCAGCATTATCCCTTGTGTCTTTGAGGATGGCACAGGCGACTTGACGACAAAGAGACTCTGAAAGAGGTAACCGGTGTTGTCGGAGCGCCGAAGGTTATAGAGATAGACGCCTGGAGTTGCCGTTGCCGGAATGGCCCAAGCGGCGGTTGTTGACCAGCTACAGACCGTTCCACCGTATGAGTCGATCGTCGGGGCAGGCTGGGTGGCCGGGGTCCCATTGAATGTTGTCTGCCAACGGGCACCGAATGTGGTGTAGCCGTAGTAGCCGAGGCGGTAGATCTCAACGTCGAAACCAATATCAGCGGAGTCGACCTTAAAGTTGACGGTGTCTCCCGGATTGTACGAAAGGTTGTCTGTGTAGCCCGAGATCTTGCCACTGACTGCCCCACCGGGGCCAGTAAACCAGGCGCCATTCATTGAGCCGGGGAGTGAGTTTTCGGCGACCGTCGCGTTCGGATATGGATTGGCATAGGTCGGCGTACTGCTCGCTAGATCTTGGTAAGCCCAGACGACTGACTGGTGTTCGGCATTTAAGACCCAGCGTGATGATTTCGAGGTATAGGTGCCACCGGACGCTGACGTTTGGTCTGAGACGCCAATCATGACCCAGAAGAGGCTCTTTGTGGGATCGTTGGTGATGGCAGTATTCATGTACTGCTTACCGAGCGGCTCGAACCCCCAGAACTGGCGTGTCTGGTTACTGATGTTCCCTGAGCTATCGCTCGCTGTGTACATGGCAAATACGACAGTCGGACTAGTCGTGGTGATTGGGGCGATCGTCGCCCATCCGGTGTTGTTATCGATACTGGGGTTACCACCACTGCCACTGTTGGTATTGCCTGTAACGAAGCTGCCGAGTGTCCCTGAGGCAAACTCGTAGATAATGCCCGTAACGTTATCGGCCCCGTTGAGTGTAATCGGGATCGTTGTTGTCCCGCCGTTCGTGTCGACAATATCTTGTGCAGTGACTTCGCGGAGTCCAAGAGAAGTAGTTCTCTTTGTAAAGGTCGTCCCACCTACGCCTAATTTAGCAACAACCGTGGACCCAGCTCCAGATATGATGACCAGTGTCGAACCGGCCGACGTGGCCGGGATAGTAACGTTAAACGACGTGACCGCCGGATCAGGACTGTTGAATGTCGTTTCGTTGAGTAGATGTGCCATGCAAACTTATGGGGTGCGGCTAGTTGGTCGACTTGGTTACGATAATACTGACGGTCAAATCTGATCCTGCGATGGTTGAGCCAACTTGGTCGATGTTAATCGTGAGATAGTCGCCTGCCGCTAGGCTATTTACATCTGGTGCGTTCCCAGGGCCGGTACTATTAGCCCCGATCGCGATAGTTGGACGATTGGCCTGGGTGGTATAGATGGTCGTGCCGTTCTTCATGACATCAAGGATAAGGCTGGTTCCAGTCGGAGCAGTACCCACCGTTGCTCGTGTACCGACAATAGTATAGGCCCCGTCTATAGGCAAGCGCAGCGTGCCTGCTGTAACAAATAGCGCCCCGCTCATTGAGAAGGCGGAGAGCGAGAAGGTCAGGGAGTGTGTGTGCTGGCCGAGAGCAACCGTGGAGACGGTGGTACCGGTCGGTAGTTGGCCGAGTGGCACCTGGCTGCTCGTGTTAAGCGCTGCGTAACCATTAGCAACTCCCTTGTTGCTGGTCATCTCGGCTCCCGCACTGCTCAGACTACTTGGCTGGAGCGTACCGTCACTATTATGAGAGACCTGAAGAAAACCGTTTAGGATAGCCCCCCACGTACCACTGTCTGAACCAGGTATCGGTAGTCGTGCCATATGTCGAGTATAGCTTGTTGGTACAAACCTTACGGTTATTGTATCAAACGTGTGAGCGAAGTCATACGTCTGTGCGTTATCGGGTGACTGATATACTAAGCGCAGTATCTATGGCGGCAATAACTACACCCCGAACAGGTCACAAAAAAGTCGCACAGCGGACGATCTTTACTGGCCGTATTGGACGCCTCCAGTTCTTTCTCGGGTTTATCTATATGTGTGTCCCGCTGTTTGCTTCGATCACGCTTGGTGGCCTGAACCAATTCCTGTTCATTCGCGGGCCCGTATTCACTGGTATCAACGTCATGCTTACTGTCGTGGCATTGAGTGTTATCCTCTTCTTCATCCCCGAGACCCTCTCACTTTATACCCGTCGGCTGCACGATCTTGACTACAGCGGCCTCTTGGCCCTTCTCCTGCTCATACCGCTCTTCGATATCTTCTTTCACTTCTATCTGCAGTTCAAAACCGGTGGCATGCGACCGAACCAGTTTGGAGAGCCGCCAGCAAGAGATAAGAGCGTCTGGGTTGTCTGGGGCTTTAAAGGCTCTAACTGATCACCAACCCCAGGGAGTGTAGTATAATTATCTCTGGTAAATACGCCCCCTTAGCTCAGCGGATTAGAGCGTCTGTCTTCGGAACAGAAGGTCGTAGGTTCGAATCCTGCAGGGGGTACCATAAACATGTTGACGTACCCTAAAAAGATCCATCAACTTACAACTATTGTCAAAGATAGAAAAAGACTTTCCGTACTTATAGCAGTGGTGGTTGTTCTTGTCCTTACTGCAATTATATTTTCAGCAGAATTTGTATTAAAAAATCATCAGGCTATTAAGAAGCCAGCCGTTGCTCTGTCACCCGACATCGTCCCTGGCGAAACCCGTGACTGCAAACCGCGAGGTATAGCCTACTACCGGACGGATAAAACATTAAGTGTCGATCCGACAAATGATCAAATACTATACGTCAATGTAGAAGAAAAAGGGTTATATAAATCTACCGACGGCGGACAGACGTGGCATCAGATTGATAACGGCATAAAAACATATGGCCTTAGCAGTAATCCGTCCAAACCGTGCTACGGAGAGTATTACATTACTGCAATAGACCCAACAAATCACAATCGACTATTGCTTGGCTCCAACGACATTGTAGGTAATTTATCCGACCGTTACGCTCAGACTGGGGGGTTGTACGAAACGCTTGATGCCGGCAAGAGCTGGCATCAACTTATTAATAAGACGATGGACGAATACGTAACATCCTTGGCAATAGATCCCAATCATACATCGACCATCTATTACGGTACGAATTCACAGGCGGTTAGCAACAACGGTGGTCCTACTAAATCCTATGTAACTAAAGGCGTATTTTATAAGACTACTGACGACGGCAAGAGCTGGACTGAGTTGCCCACGGGATTGGAGACAAACACTGGTGGACAATTTATTGCGGTAGATCCTGGTAATAGTCGGCACCTATTTGGCGCTACATTGAGTTTCGGCTACCCTAATGGTAGTAACTCCGGCCGTCAAACGATCGGTCCGCAATTAGGTCCAGTTGAGAGTTTTGACGGAGGACAAACCTGGAACCGTGAAGCAACGCGTTTGCCTGTCGGCTATCAGGCAATAAATGACACAGACATTGCACCAACAAACTTTAATCATGTATTTTTAACTCCCTTTGTAAGTGAAGGCTATGCTGGCAAATCATTTTACTCAATCGATGGTGGCCGGACATATCAGCAGTCGAATATGGTAATGGACACCTTCACGTATGACCCTTCAGATCCGGCAGGCAACCGCATGGTTGGCTATAGCTGGGAAGGATCAAATCAAAAAACGATGTGGTTTAGTAGTGATGCTGGCGCAACCTGGCAAGCATCAGGCACATTACCGGCAGATATCGCCAACTTAAGTGATACTGATACACGCGTATCTAAAATTGTATGGGATGTCCAGCACCCAAATGAGTTGTTTATGTCCGGTGCCGGCGGGTTGGTCTGGCGAAGTAATGACCTCGGTCAGAGCTGGACGAGACTCTTATCATATTCGAATCTATAGGGCTTCGAAGGCAGTTAAGATCCTAGCCTGTTAAGGGTATGTAGTGGATCAGTACCTATTAGTTGTGTGGGGGTGCTTCGGGCGGTAGCACAATGGAACATGCCCCGTCAGGCTGAAGTGACTTTACGATATCCTCTCTCGAGTAATTTACTGTAGAGTTGCGGCCATCAGGATCAATGACGCGTATTGTGCCGCCGTCAGGATCTTCAGGTAACATCAGTATGGCCGTGTGAATTTGGGCGTTCGTTGCAAAGCCAGGCATCATCGCCGCAACCACTGCGTAACCACTATCTATTAAATCTAGGACACTTTTCCCTTCAACAGCATCTCTGAAAAAGTCTATCTCTCTTTTGGAATGTAAGTAACCGCTCTGAACCATACGGCCAATATCTTGAGTCTGGTCAGAGGTGTTCCAAGATACCAACTCAATCCCATGCTTTAATCTAAGATCCGCCGAAAGGCGTGGCCGGATCCAACCCGATTCATCTCGGTCATTCTCATAATCTAGTGCTCCGACAAACTGCGCCGGATCCAACTGGCCAGATGGATATCCTGATAACCTAGCCATGATGTAAAATGCCGTTGGCGTGCAGGCGGTACCTTCAGGAAGGCCTAAGTCACGTTCAATCTGCTGTTGAGAAGGGAACTCAGTAGAATCTTCCAGTCCTGCAGGTGTTTCACGTACTGGAACCATAGCAACAAGTCTATCACATGGCGTATCTGTAAGCCGCAGCCGAGGATGCCTAGGGGTTGGCTAAAACGCTCCACCATGGGAGCCTAGCGACTATATAGTTGTCGAGCGCGAGATAGGCTGGGGTAGCCAGGCGCTCAAGCCCGTAGAGGGCGAAGAAGACCACGGCGTAGATGATGGCCGTGCCGATGTCTGTCGATGAGCTGGTGTACGGTCCACCAAAACCTTCTGCGATTGACCAGATAAGCAGACTGAAGATTGCTGCAAGAAGATATGTGGCGCGTCTGGCAATTCCAAAGACCAAGGCAATAGCGATCAGGCTCTCAACGACTGCTGTCATAGTGGCGAATAAGTGAGGATCATGTCCCAGCAGGTGGGTCCAGAAGTTAAACCAGGGATGGATCCAGCCTGGTTGGCCCTGAGCGGCCGATGTTACTTGGTCTATGAAACCCTTGGCGAAGCCGGGCCGCCATTTGAACGTCGCATCCACGGCCCACATCAGACCAAAGGCAATTCTTAGAATTGTTACGTGACGAGCCAGTCTGGCGCTCTTTGATGCCATGGCTTAAGCATAATCACCTGTCCGCTGGTCGTCAAAGTGATTCTGGTTACTTATGAGCGCTGAAATATTTATTGACGTTATAGGCTGCTTTTGCGCCCTGACCGCAAGCGGCGATGATGTGCTTTAGATCTCCACACATATCACCGGCCACAAAGAGACCAGGAGTAGGTGAGGTCTGATAGAAGTTGGTATCGACATATCCCTGCTCGTTCAGCGGTAGTTTAAGATCGTTGGCAATGTCGAGCAGCGGTCTGACACCGATATAGCAAAAGACCGCTCTACAATCGATAGTCTGATCTTGTCCGTCTTTTTCGTAGACCAGTCTCTCGAGGCTCTGGCTACCCTCAAGTCGTTTGACCTTGGCGCTCGTGATAGTCTTGATACCCAGCGGCTCGAAGTGCTGAGTGTGCTTATATTTAGCCTGAACAGTGTCTTTGATCTCAAAAATGGTAACCTTAAGCCCACGTTTCGCGAGGTAGATTGCAGCGGTGCTACCCGAGTTACGACTGCCCAGAACCGCAACCTCCTTGCCGATGTAGTCTTTGAAGTTGTTATATGCGAAGTAGTAGACCTCTTTCTTGTGTCCGTTTACGAGTTTGGTATCGAGGGTGATTGGAACCGTCCCGGTAGCTACGATAACCGCTCTAGTTTTGTAAGTACCATTCGTTGTTTCGACGATTATCTCGCCATCGCCAGGTGTTACCTTTTCAACCCGGACACCTTCGATGTACTCGACACCCATCTCGCTGAGGCTAAAGCGAAAACGATCGACGAGCTGTGTGCCGTTGACGGTATTGAGCAGGGCAGGGAAGCCCTCCAATTTTTCGAGTAAGTTGACGTGTTTCTCTGGAATCCAGGCCAGCGTTTTCTCTTCAATGATCAACGGGTTGTTCCCGTCGTACTTGGCGTAAATACCAGCACTGATACCGGCTGGACCACCACCGACGATAATAACGTTATAATCCTCGATCACTTCTGAGCGCTTATCAGAAACGGGTCTGAGTGTATGACTTTGCATTGCATGTCCTTAAAATGGTCTTCGATTAGGTTATTAACTTTATCACGGCTGACACCTTCAGGCAGTATGCGCATTGTTTCCGTAAGTGCTTCCACTTCTTGGCGGTCACGTTCGACGGGCAGGTGATACTTAGTCAGCGTTATCGAGCTAAACCCGGCTCGTTCCATCTCGTCCTTTAGAGTGTCACCGGCGTGGGGTTTTGATGGAGATAGACTAGCCAGGATCTCAACCATCCCTTTGCCAGAGCCGTACTCTTTATAGAGAAACTGTCCACCTGGCTTGAGGACTCTGTATACCTCGCTGACAGATATATTGGTAACCGCCTTAGCTGTGATCAGGTCGAAGTAATTATCGGGAAAGTCGAGTTTAGTATTATCCATAACCTGCAACCTCACCGATGCGGGCCACTCGAACGAACTTCGAGCCCGTTCGAGCATCGCTTCGGAGTTGTCGATACCGGTAAGTAGCGCGCTGGCTCCAGCCGCTTCAATAATCTTTTGGAGGACAAACCCGTTACCAGTTCCAAGATCCAGAACTCGAGCCGCGTCCATCGGTCTTAGGATTTGCCGGGCCGATTCCAGCATCACATCGGTAGTACCGTCGTTCCTGGCAAATTTCTTGAAGAACTGATCTCGCTCAGTCGCTTTCTTTTTGTTGTAGTAGGTAGTTTTAGAGTCTGTCATGGAGCAACTCATCTAATTTCGATGCTGAGTCGAAGTAGGTTATATCGGCGAGATCTTCCTCAATCTCAGCGGGTAGCGTGGCGCTTATCGCCCGGCTATCGATGAAGAAGGTTGTCGGGTTGTTCTCAAAAACACGTAAATACTTGCTCGAGCAGAGTTCAAGAATGCTACCACTCGAGTAGCCGAGAAAGAGACCGTAGGGAGCCATGCCCGCAAAGTGGGTGTTGAGATAGGTCCAGCCACTTCCTTCGTTCAGTTCTTTCGTTTCGCTGAAACCAAGTTTGTGGGCTCGGTCGATAAGCCATGTCTGGCGGTAGGGGAGCACCGCCACAACACGCTTCGGACCAGCCTTTGCTAGAAAGGCCTTGGCAAAATCAACATAGACGCCGTGATCAGGGATAAAAAAGAGCCGCTCGAAGTGTTTAGCGCATACAGTCGTCAGCTCATCAAGCCAAGTCTGGTATTCTTTAATATCGCTGAACCGCTCGATCTTGGTGTGGTCCGACGGTCCGAGCACCAAAAAATCACTCACGCTTTCTCCTTGAAGGCATAGAAGACGGGAAAGATGCTCCCGTCATAGGATTTATCACCGAAGCCACTCGTTACCTCGGTCTTAAAGCCTGCTTCTTGTAGGTAACTCTTAATCTCGTCGACAGAATAGAGACGAATGGTATGCTCGTCGATTGTCATGTCGAGTTTGCCGTCCCTTGTCTTCCAGAAGAGAGCTGGATTCCAGGTGACCATATTCTCGTTTCTGAAAGGCATACCAAACATGGCGACCTCAATATCGGGCTCTTTGTGGGTTGAGGCAACAATGTGCCCATCGAGCCAATGTTCACGGGCATAGCGGAGATCAAAGACAAAAGCGCAGTCAGGCTTGAGTCTGTCATAGATATTCGCCAGGAGCTGCTTGAGTTGTCTGGTCTCAGTGATGTACTGCAGCGAGGCGAAGAGGCAGACGACCAGGTCGTATCGGTGGTTGTCATGCTCAAAGAAGCCAACCATATCCTCGGCCGAAAAACTAACCTTATCACCAAGTTGTTTGGCCGTGGCGTGGTCGATAACACCCTTATTAAGATCGACGCCATGGATGGTCGCTTCCGGCAGCGCTTCGGCTAGATACTTAACGTGCTCGCCGGTACCGCAGGCCAAGTCGACGATATGTGCTTCGAAAGATGTCCCAACTCCGTGTTGTTCAAGGTGGTGAAGGAGAGCTTTTATCTCGCCACCATAGTCCTTGTAGCTGTAGAGCAAGTCGTAGAGGAACGCCTTGTCGTCGTAGAGATGGTGACTCTTAGCCGACATTGACTTTCTCTCTCTTGGGTAGATAGACTCTCAGTTTTTCGTAGGCGTTGATAAGGGTTGGACCGTGAACAACCTCACCGTGCATTCTCGTGATGCCAAAACCATCGTTGGCAAGCAAGATATCTCGCAACGGTTCAATGACCTCAAAGTTGCCATAGGTGACATAGGCTTCGGTTTTGAGATGCATATAGTTAGGGTTGTAGGTAATCTGAGGACAGTGTGTGTGGATAACGGCATGAGTCTCAGGGCAGGATTTATAGATCGATAGATGTAAGGGGGTTTCAGAGGAGGGGAGTTTCTGGCCGTGCCAGTAGATCTCTTTGTGTTTGTTGCTCATAGCCATATCAACGAGTGTCACGTCATCCTCTTCGAGGTGGGCTAGACTGGTTCCTGTCGAGGTAATCAGCATCCACTTCTCACTAATTCGAACGCTCATACAGCCGTGGATGCTGTAGTTGAGCCCGTCACCGGCGGCTCTCAACCCGACTTCTTTGAAAGTAGGTAGATATTCTTTGATGGCTTGGCCGTAGACCTTTCGAACTGTGTCGTTATCGAACTGATGGGCCGTAAACTTGACCTTCGAAATAGTCGTGTGGAAAGTGTCGACAATCTTTTCGGGACAGACCATAGTAATATGATCAATTTCGAGATCAGGCCAGATAACTCGCACACCCCAGGACTGAAGCTTCTCGATATGCGGGATATTCATCGGATGGTGCCACGTCGCATCGTAAGAGGGGGCGACAATAACAGGTGTCTTTTTGGCAATCGCCGTAGCGACCAACATTAGTGCGTAGCTGTCGGTAATTCCGCAAGCGATCTTACTGAGTGTGTTAAAAGTACATGGGGCAACAATGATAGCACTCTCTTCACTTGCCTCTTTGTTCTGTTTTTGTGCTTTTCCAAATTTAAGTTGTCTCTGTCCATCCGCAATGGTGACGTGCTCGCTTTGCTTTATCTTGAGTTGGCTGAGCAGATGTGTTGCATTAGGTGTCGGAATTACAACGATATTGACACCAAATTCAAGCAGCTGATCGATCAGTTCAGGAAGAACACGAACCTTTGCGGCCGACGAGACGACAAGATAGACAACCTTGCCGGCCAGATCAACCTGTTTCGTCTCAATAATATCTTTCATAAGTTGTAGGTACCCGGCGCCACGATACTCCACAGACCTCGCTTACCGAGGATGTGGTATGTTAAGGCGCTTGCCACTACCGGCGTTGTGTAGAACGGGACCTCGGCTGCTGTTGGTATCGTGACGGTGTCGTCCATCATAGCTACGTCCTTTTGCGACAGACCGTTGGCTCCGCCCATGACGACTACGTCGTCAGGTCGCCAATCGAACCGAAACGCGTTTCGCCCGCCATTTACCACCGTTCCGATCAGTCGAGCATCGCCTGATGCTGCACGCAGCTCACCGATGCCTCCCGGGTAGACAGCCGTTCTCTCTTTTAGAAGGTGCCGGGGGTCAGTGACATGCCATGAGCTTAGTATCTGATGCACCTTGGGATGATCAGCTGCGAGGGTGTCATCGCCGACAAAGGAGATTTCTGCGTGTCCGGTAGCTAGAGCTAACTGGCAGAGAATGGCAACATCACGTGGCTTATTTAAGTGAACAGCAGCCAAACGGACAGGAGCGACAAGGTAGTCTCCGCCCGATTGAGGTACGTGTGAAGCTACCCCACTCCCTAATTGTTCTTCTCCAGCAGCCATCTATCTTCCTGGGGTGACCCCAGATTTAATATATAAGGTTTATATCACTTTATTGGTACACCGTCAATCAGATGTGTCTCAAGAACGATGGGTATTCTGCCGACAGCATGCCGATATGTGATTTGAATATGATACGCCTTTATACATATATACGGTAGAGGTCTTGTATACTTGGGGCATGAGAAAGTTTGTCAGGAGCAATATTACTTGGCTATATGGTTACTTTGACCGGAACAAGAGCTTGCTAGAAATCTTCTCGTTTCTTATCGTCGCTCAGTCATTTATCTACAGCAGTGCGTTGAAGGGTGTCGGCTCTGAGAGCATCGCTGCCTTTAAGATAGTCTTCTGGCTGATGATCTTCCTGATTATTCTCTTGCTGCAAGTCAGCACTGTTGTTGAGCTCCATAGGGATATAGACAACAATCTATTGGGGACTATCTTTGAAGGCGCTAACTTCATGAAGACCATCATGCGACTTCTCACCCTGATCCTGTTGCTCGCTAGCATCCCAATATTTGTTCGACAGATAGAGCAAAGCGTTCACAACACGCTCTTCTCAATCTTTTACGGTACATTGGCTCTGGCGGTGGCACTTGAGCTTCTAGCATTCGTTGCTACAAGGATTCTTAAAGCTGGTTTTGTGAGGAAGCGGGCTTAGGCCGATACCTCAGGAGAATCAGGCTCTGGTGCTGTCTCGTGGGTCTTTACGACTGCCTCGGCCTTCAAAGGAATGGAGAAGTGGAAAGTAGTTCCTTTGCCGAGAGTGCTCTCGACCCAGATTCTACCACCCAAACTCTCGATGATCGTCTTAGAGATGTTAAGGCCCAGACCGAGGCCAGGAATAGTACTACTGATTCGGCTGGATCTGTAGAATCGCTCGAACAGGTGGGGGATATCCTCGGGGGCAATGCCGACACCAAAGTCTTGGATGCTGACTTGCACGCCGCCGTCTGCGTCTTTGGCTCGCACTAAGATATCTCCGCCCTCGGGAGAGTATTTGACGGCATTGCGAATAAGATTGGCAACCACTTGGCCGAGGCGATCGGGGTCACTATGCACGGTTACCCGCGTCTCAGAGAAGAGATTGATCTTGTTTTTAATGCTGAATCTTGACTCTTCGACCTCATCGCGGATAAACGTGTCGAAGTCAAAGTCACGTAAATTGAATTCGAGTCCTTGTTTGCCACTACTGGAAGCATAGAGATCATTCAACAGCATATTAATCCGTGTGCTCTGGTGCCCGATAGCTCTCACCTGCTTGGCGATGGCTTTCTCGTCTCTATGGTTCGGATCTCGCAGCAGGAAAGTCAGGAATTCAGCAAAGATTTTGACATTTGAAACTGGATGGTTCAGTTCATGGGCGGCAACGGCCAGGAAGTCGGCTTTTTCTTTGTTGAGTTTTTCGAGTTCGGTTTTCCTGAACTCGGCCTGTTCGAGGCTCACCTTCTGATGGAAGAACGCCTCAACGGTTGAGGCAAGTGTGCCAAACTCAGTGTTCTGTTTTGCCAGACCACGGAGTAACTCGGGACGCTTGAGGCTGATCGCCTTGTTTAGAATGGTGGTCGGTTTTAGGACTAGTAGCCAGATAAGAGCCATGATTATACTAATGGCTACAAATGTTAGAACGGTGACAATCTGCAGTTGGCGGGTATCCTGTTGCCGCTGGTCGGCGACGGCAGTGACTGTTGACGTGGAGCGCAGGAGGGCAACCGGCTTCCCATTCCAGCTATTTAACGTATCTGCGAACGAGACCGTATCCTTTCCGATGATATTGCCGTTATTACCGACCCCACCTATCTTGATGGTGCTGCCTGAGAGGGAAGAGATTGAGCTGGCGTAGTCGTTGCCGATAATGCGGCCAATCAGAAGATATCCTTGGGCTGGAGTATCGTGGTTCGGATCGTTGCTGCCGACAACGGTTGCCGCCCTAATCTCGAGTAGCGTGCCATCGTCTTTAGTATAGAAGTGGGCAAACTTGGCCTTATTGAGCTGAGTGAAGAAACTGGTCGGTAAGCCGAGCGACTGCAAGGCGTTCGAGCCGCTGGCTGAGCTGAAGTAGACGAGCGAGCCGTTCGGCCGGTAGACCCAGTCGGCGTCAGTGTTAAAGGTACTGAGGCCGGTATCCAGGTTCTGATGAGCAAACGTCACGTCATCTGTCTTGATGAAGTTGACCATGTCGTCCCAGAACGAGTAGTCTTCATCAAAGGCCTGTTCCGACTGGCCATCGAGGTTGATGATGTGAAGAACGTAAGTACGACGGTCACCGAGGGTATTTGCGAGGAGGCTCTTAGACCTGTCCAACTCGAACTTCTGGCCCAGTAGTATCAGTAAGGCCGCCACCACAAAGAGGGCTGCCATAACCATCAGAAATCGCAGCTGCAATCTCATTCTGCTTATAGTTATACACTATCTGTAGCAACTGGTACATCAACCCTAGATGGACCGGCGGGTCGACCGGCATTCTGTTACTATAGATGCAAATGAAGCATCTACTTGATGTATTAGATGAGTTTGGCCAACCGACCGGCAGACAAGCCAGTATCGGTGAAGTCATGGAGAAAGGTTGGTGGTACGCCGGCGTTCGCGGTGTTATCTACAGCCCGGACGGTAAAGTAGTCATCCAGAAGCGTTCTGAGAGCATGATCCAGCATCCCGGCATGCTAGACGTATCGCTCGGCGGGTTTATAGACGCCGGTGAAACACCGAAACAGGCTATGGTCAGGGAACTCAAAGAAGAACTGGGTCTCGTGATCGATCCAGACGATATCGAACCGGCAGGTATTCGAAAATACGATCATCACTGGTCACAGCATCTAAAGAAGACCTCGAGAGCCTTCATACATGGTTACCTGATTCCTGTTCGAAGCTCTGATATATCACTGATCGTTCAACCCTCTGAGGTAGAGTGGGCCAGGTTTATAGATTTAGACCGTGTTAAGCAACTAATCAACCACGAGCACCACGACTCACTCGGCAGGCTGATCCCGATCTATGCCTACTACAAGCTTTTGATCGAAGCTCTCGAAAAGCGCTTGAAGGTTCCCGTCTAAATCATGCTTCATTGGCTGATCTATCTGGGCGGTGGTTTGTTGTCGGGTGGCGTCAACTCGATTGCCGGAGGTGGTTCGCTCTTTCTCTTCCCGCTTCTAATTGGCTTAGGGCTCCCCCCGATCAGGGCCAATACGACGATGGGGCTTATCGTCCAGCCAGGCACGCTTGCTTCCGTGATTGGTGCCCGACAGACGCTACAAGGGGTTCCAAAATACTACTACCTGCTGCTTATACCAATGTTCTTCGGTGGTCTAGCCGGAGCCGTCATTCTTCTAGATAGTTCGCCGAAGTCGTTTGAGCAGATCGCCCCAGTCCTGATGCTCGTTGCGATCATCCTTCTGCTCTTTCAGGATAAAATTCACTCCTTACTCTACAACCCACGTAAAAAGCATCGTCACTATCCTCTCGTGCTCGGTATGCTCGTTTTGGTCCTCATCCTCGTCGCCGTCTACGGGGGTTACTTTGGAGCAGGTTTCGGGATTATTACTCTTGGTTTGTTCGGACTGACAAAACTCAAAGACATACAACAGATGAATACCCTTAAAAACATAGCCGGTGTTGTTACGGGTGTCGCTGACAGCGGTTACTTTATTGCTCACCACGTCATAGACTGGCACATTCTTCCCCTCTTTGTTGTCGGCAATATCGTTGGGGGATATTACACGGCACTCTACAGCACGAGACTGCCGACCAAAACGCTACGCAAGATTATCATTGTTATTGCTATTGTTCTGACTGCCTATCTTTTCTACAAGTACCATTGACGCTTATCTGTTAAAAGGTTTTAAAATAAGGGTAATTTTGATATACTCGTCCCCTAGCGGGCCATTAGCTCAGTCGGTTAGAGCACCTGCCTCTTAAGCAGGGTGTCCTGGGTTCGAATCCCAGATGGCCCTCCAATATCGCTTGTTCTCAAACTCACTATTAGAATAGTGAGTTTTTGTTTATCATAAGATGTCATGACTTCCCTGCAACAAGATGTACTTATCGAAGAATTAGTTAAGAGAACTTTAGAGAATGGCGGCTTGACCTTTGATTTTAAGAATCATGAATTTGTTAAGCCCCAGGATTATTGGTACTTTCCTAAATATCCAGGGCTTACCGCTATAGTTGACCAGAGTGAGCTAGCTGATTCGCTTAATACATTTATTGCTGCAAACCAAAATCTTCTTCTGGAAGATGATGTCGTTTTTGGTACATGGGTGAACCCAAAGACAAATAAAGTCTACATTGATATCAATACATTCAATAAAGATAGGGCTATAGCGCTGAGGATTGCTAAAGAACTCAGTGAAAACCAAGGGAGGGAAATTGTTAGTATGTATAATCCCATTCAGGAAAAAACTGAGTATATTGATCACTGATCCTTAACTGTTTCAGTTGCGATAACGTCTACGATGGCTCTCCATAATGCCTATGCTCAAACTCCTCTACCACGAGGAGTTTTTGTTATGATACGCATATGAGCCAAAGCAAAATGCAGCTGCTTAAAGAAAAGATTCGAAAGGACTTCCCAGAATTCTCTATAAAGGCGATTAAAGTTCTTGATACGGGCTGGCACCATGACGCCGTTGAAGTAAATGGCTCGATCATCTTTCTTATTCCACACCACGCGTACGGCCAAGACATTACTCCCGACAAAGTTCACCGTGAAGTGGAGTTACTCAGGTTTTTAAAAGACAAGTTGCCGGTTAACATTCCCGACCCACAATACGTTGCTGCAGACGAAAGCTATTTTGGTTACCCAAAGCTTGATGGAGTACTGCTTGACGATGTTATCGGAATCTTTACGCACGAAAATTGGGAGCAACTTAAAGTTGATTGGGTAGCTATTGCAAGTACTCTCCATGAGAATGTCAGCGTTGAAACAGTGAGATCACTCGGGGTTCCTGACTTTAAGCCGTCTGACTCGCAAACTATTAAACGTATTCTTGATATCCCAGATATTGATAAAGATGTAATGGACTTTGCATTGGAAATGATCAGGCAGCTGGAAGCCTACGATCCAGACCCCGAATCTTACGTATTCATCCACTATGATATGCAACCTCGTAACATCATAATCAATCCAGAAACCATGCGTATTGTGGGCCTCATTGACTGGACCGAGTCCTGTATCGGCCCATTATCTCGGGAGTTTTCAGTTCACGAGTGGATGCAAGGCAATTTATTGAGTGAAGTCGCGTCGCTATACGAAGAAAAGACGGGCTTACCTGTTGATACGAAACAAGCACGTATGTTGTATGGTATTGATGAACTAAGTGGTTATGTCGAATATATTGAAGCAGAAGACTTTCACGAAGCAACTAAGTATTTACGGCGTATTAAGCAGCTAATTGTGACCGAATCTCAGTTGGGATAACGTCCACGATGGCCCTCCAGTACTACCCACGCTTATAACAGGGGTAATTTAGCTCAATTTTTGTTATATTAAAGTATATGCAATCAAAACCTCTCAGCTTCAATGATGATGCAGGACTTTACGATAAGATGCGTCCTGGCTATCCAAAAGAGGTATTTACCAAGCTGCAGGCCATCACAGGACTTAATCAGGGGAGTCACATACTTGAAATTGGATGTGGCAGCGGACAAGCAACCCGGAGCCTCGTTGATATAACCCGACATATAGTGTGCGTGGACCCCGGCGAAAACTTGCTAGCAGTTGCTAGGGTGAAGTTCCCTGATCTTACTTTTGTAAACTCTACTTTTGAGGACTACGTAACGGATGAGAGATACAACCTAATTATTTCGGCGACTGCGTGGCACTGGGTCAATCCAAAAGTAGCTTACAAAAAAGCACACGAGTTACTAAAAGATGACGGCTACTTGGCAGTCTTGCGCAATGACCATATAGAAACCGACCCGGACGCATTTCATAACAAGGCGGACTTTATCTACAAACGCTATTCCAACCCGGACGTTATGGGCGATGATCAAAAGGTTACAGATGATCAGGCTGTGCTGTTAGAGAATCAATACTTCCACGTTGTAGAAACAGTAGGATTTCCTTGGGAGCAGACGTATACTATCGACGAATATATTGCGCTTCGTAACACGTACTCTGACCATCGAACGATGGACCGGGATAAGCGTCTTGAGCTCGAGAAAGAACTACGTGACTTTGCGCATAGACACTACAACGATAAGATCACAAAACACTATGTGGCAGTACTTTTTCTGGCCCGAAAGATCTAATCTCGGTTGCAGTAACGCCAAACTGACAGAGCTAGGGTCTAGGCCGCTGCTGCGTAATCATCATAAAAGATTGAGTCAAGAGGCACCTCGCCGTTACCTGCTTGTCTCGCACTCGAGTGGTCGGGACGATCAGCGCCGCGGGATATACCACTAGCAGCGACATCGTATTCATCAAAAAAGATCGAGCCCGGAGGTACACTAATGACTTCACCACCTCCTGCAGTTCTACCCGTGCCAGTGCGTTGTGAATGCGCTGGATCGTCTTCACGAGGATACGCGTATTCATCTACAAATATACTTAGTTCACTCATTTAGTCTGTCCTCGTCGATTAACTACTTAAGATACTACATCATCGATCGGATCTGCGTCAACATCGACCCCTGAAACGAGTTTTCTTGGTATGATGAAGCAATGAATATCGAGCAGATGATAGCAACTAAGAAACCTAAAGTCGGACAGGTCCTCTTCATAGCGGTGGATGGGCATGGTGGCTCAGGTAAGTCGACCCTTGCAGAACTGCTGTCCAAGAAGTTTGATGCCGGGATTATTCATACTGACGACTTTGCCAGCTGGGAGAATCCCCTGAACTGGTGGTCAAAGGTAGTGGACTTGGTTTTCGCCCCTATTGCAGCAGGGGATAGAAAGTTGAGCTACAAACGGACAAAGTGGTGGAAAGACCATCACCCTAAACCCGCAGTCAACGAACCTGTTACGCCGATCATGATCCTGGAAGGTGTCAGCTCATTGCGTAAAGAATTTCGTGACTACATTAGCCTAGGGATATTTATCGATACACCCGAAGCGATATGTCTTCAGCGTGGGTTGGCGAGAGATAAAGGAATGGATGGCAAAACCGATGACGAGATTATTGAACTCTGGGACAAATGGCGTAAGGAAGAGCTTGATTACGTTCAAAGAGACGATCCAAAGTCTTATGCCGACATTATCATCGATGGTACGAAGCCGTTTGAAGATCAACTAGAGCATATTGTCAGCTGAAACTTACGCCATGTTATATTTAGGCCATTATGCCTAGACGCACAATCCTGCTTAAAGACGACGACGTAGTTAAGGACGCCGGCTTTATCTATATATGCGCCGGCTACTTAGTCGAGGACGGGAAGGTACTGCTTGTACACCATAACGTCTTTGATAAGTGGGTGCCACCAGGCGGGCATATTGAGGCGGGTCAGACATTCGCCGAGACGGCTGCCCGTGAGGTGGAAGAAGAGACCGGCGTCAAAGTCGAGCTGATCTCGTCCCAACCCAATATTAATCCGAAAGACAAAGCAGCCGTAGCGGAGGCGGTGCCGTTTTATGTGGATGTTGAATACGCATTCAAGCCTACACCTGCAATAGTTCAATTTTTCTGGGTGCGACGCAAGAAAGGCGTGCCCGGCACAGCCCTAAAGGCTCAAACCAAAGAAGTCTACAATGTCGGCTGGTTTGACAAAGAACAGCTACAGTCTTTGCCAACATTCGAGCAGGTAAGGACGGTCTCGACCTATGCACTAACACATCACCCCGATGCAAAGTAGTATGAGTAAGTTCACTCTTCCGCAGATCTACCAAAACTATCTTCAGCGCCTCAACAATCTGAGGGTACCGCAAGAGAAATTCGTGATTCTGTTCTCAGGTGTTCCGGCCAGCGGGAAGACAACCTTAGCAGAGAGACTTTCGAAGCACTTCTCGGCTGTCTACATATCGTCCGACGTACTTCGCTCGACAATCAAGGAGATGTATCCGAGTATCAAACCGGACCAGTTGGAAAAGGTCGCTGAAACTTTTGCCAGAGATTATTATCCGCAACTATTCACGCTGCCAAATAAGTTTCACGTAGTTGACGCTAACTTGGATGTGCAGCTGGGAATGATGGAACAGTATCGGCAACTCGGGGTGCCCCAGTTCATCATTCGTATCAATACAGATAAGGACCAGTTAGTAGAGCGGATCAATGGGCGGTCAGGACACTTCCAAGAAAAGACCCTTATCTTACGTGAGTTAGATAAGAAACTATCTAAGCATGCCAAGTTTATGCGAAACTTCTCGGATCTTGTAAGCTATACAATCGACTCGCGAGAAGGCTTCTTGTTCGACGAGCTGGTGCGTGATATAGACAAGTGTCGACTATCGCTCGAAGTCTAGGTATTTAGCGGGTTGCCACTGAGAAGACGGGCTTGAGCAGCTGACGCCATTTGGCAAGGCTCCCATGCGCAGTTCTGTAGGGTTCAACATCTGCAGGGTGAAGCTGATTCCAGATTGCCCAGGCGAGCTGTATTGCGGAGTGGTCTGGTAGCAGTAGGTGCTGCCGTTAGCTACTACATCGTTAAACGGCCTGTCCACGTTACCACTAGATGAGGGTGTGACTATATAGGCACTGCTATCTTGAAAGCCAAGAGTTTGCTGTACATCACTGCTGAAGCCGACCATGTAGTTGTGCGGGACGATGTTGTCATGGATGAATGATATGAGATGCTGATTTAAACTCCAGACTGACTGGTTCGTCTTATTGGTACCCTTAACCACCCAAACCCCCTGTGCGGTGCCATCTTGGTCTTGGTAGACTTGGCCGCACTGCTGGTCGGCTGCAGGTGAGAGGTTGTTGAAATCGCCAATCTTACCGTATAGAGCCTTGCGCACGCTGGCAGAGAAGTAGTCGAGTGAACATACGTAGTTGTCGTCGTTCGGCTTCCAAATAGCCGGGTCTGCGGTTTGGCCTACCTTTCGGCTGTCTGACAGTCCGAAATCGAAGTTGGTGGTAAAGTTAGCCGCTCCACCAGCTGTACCGATTTCTGCTCCCGCGTTCAGATTAACGTTCACAAACTTTGTATAGTTGACGTCCTCGACATCAATGCCGGGGCCCCAGCTCTCATGCCCCATCACATTACTGGTGATCTGGTTGGCGTCTAGTGGCCCGAAAGCTGCTGCCAATTGAGACGATAAGCCGTAGACGTGGATAAAGTAACCTCCCAGCAGTTTGTCGCAGGCCGTAAACCAGATCTTGTAGTCGTAATATGTTTTACCGGTATTGGTATCGTTTACTTTAGCGATAATGCTGATGTCGTAGACGTTAATATTACCCGGAGCGGTAAATGTGACAGGTACTGGGTCACCGTTAGGTTGCTTGGCGTAGTTGATATACATATGCGGTACCGGGAAGTTGTGACTGGGGGGATCGAGATGCCCAAGTGGCGTCACAGTACTGATGCCGCTCAGGGCGATCGGGAAGTTACTGAAAGGTGGGTTAGTGGTCGTGCATGCGTTACTTACGGAGGCGGAGACAGAGTTTGGATTGGCCAAAGAGTTTTGATTGTCGTGGCCACCGTGCCGCACCTCAAAGACTGTCAAACCCCCGAGTCCGACTAGAATGGCTAAAACTAGTACGCTCGTTACGATTCGACGCCACATGCTGCCCCATATGAAATGTCCAAAACCGTGGTGCTTCTTCGCAGCCGAAGGTAGCGAAGGTTCGGGTTGTTTAGGTGTCGTGTGTCCGGGTTGATCTGTTGGAGTTTGAGTTTCTTGTTTCATAATTTCGCTCAGCATAGCATGAGCGTTATCAAATTCACAATACCTATATGGCTCTCTGTAGGGCTTCTGCTATGATATTCGCATGCACACATATGTTGCGTTCTTGCGAGGTGTAAACGTTGGCGGGAACGGCCTCATCAAAATGAGTGAACTCAAAGACGCCCTTGCTGCCCACGGCTTTCAGGATGTCCGTACCTATATTGCGAGCGGGAACGTCATCTTTTCGTCTGAATCCGGCGATAAAGACGCTCTTACTAAGTCAGTCGCTTCGGTTATAGAAAAGACATTCTCACTTAATGTCTCGGTTGCCATCTTTCGTGCGGATGATTGGAAGCAGGTTATCAAGGCTGCACCACCGTGGTGGGGCAAGGATAAGACGTGGAGACATAATATCTTTATACTCATCGAGCCATATGAAATTGCCAAGCTAGTTACAACAATCGGCACCCTAAGGACAGGAATGGAGAAACTCAAAGTGGGTGACGGCGTACTCTATCAGTCGATAGCGATAGAGGCGATCGGCAAGGGCGTGACGGGCAGTAAACTTATCGCGAACTCGGCGTACAAACAGATTTCTATTAGAAACTACAACACCGCTCGGAAGCTCGCTGAGCTATTATAATAGAGGTATGGACGAACTAAACATCCGCAAACTCGAAAAGGGTGACGAGAAAGATCTCGTCGGCCTCCTAAAGCTCTACGTTGAAGTATTCGGTGACCACGACTATCCTACGGATGCTGGTTATCTCCCGGCTCTACTAGAAAACAAGGCGATCATGTTTGTCGTTGCCTACTCGGCAGGCGAGGTAGTCGGTGGGCTGACGGCCTATGTCTTGCCCTCCATCTATGGCGACTACAGCGACGTGTACATCTTTGATATGGCGGTCTCCACGAGCCACCAGCGCCGAGGTGTCGGTTCGCAGTTGCTGGGTTTCTTAAAGAAGTACTGCAGGTCAATCGGTGTTCCTGATATTTTTGTACAAGCAGACGCCGAAGATGTTCATGCCCGAGACTTTTACAAGAAAAACGGGGGAGCCGAGAGCGATGTTCGTCACTACGACTTCGAGCTCTCGTAAGGAATAGGTAATCTAGCCCGCATAGTGCTTCTGTTTGGTTTTTGTTTGTTATAATTGAACAACTATGCCAGGGATTCCTGATCTGCTGAGAACCAAAGAGACCTGCTCGTTCGAATTCTTACCCCCTCGAAATCAAGAACAGGCCGACTCATTACCAAGAACCATCGGCGAGCTAGCAGCAGCCACTCACCCAGACTTTATATCAGTTACTCAAGGGGCGGCCGGAAGTCTGGCCACTCAGAGGCTAGCGATCGATTTGAGTGATCGATTCCCGTTTCCGACGATGGCCCACCTGACCTGTGTCGGCCATACTCATCAAGGTATGCTCGATCTCCTCGGTACCTACCACGAGGGGGGTGTGCGTAACGTCCTGGCTCTACGTGGCGACGGGGATGCGAGTGGTGACTTCGAATACGCAGTCGACTTGGTTGAACTGATCAAGTCGTTACCGTATGGAATGTCTGTCGGTGTTGCGGCCCATCCTGAAGTCCATCCTCTAAGTCCTGATCGTCAGCAAGATCGTCGACGTTTGGCTCAGAAGCTTCGCGTAGCCGACTTTGCTATCACCCAGTTTTTCTTCGATGCGGCCCTTTACAGACAGCTGGTCGACGAGATGGCAGGGCAAGGTTGTGACAAACCGATCATCCCTGGGATTATGCTGTTCAGTTCAGTCAACGGGCTTAGGAGAGTCGCCGAGATGAACGGCACGACTATTCCTGCGGGCCTCAATCAACAGCTTGACAGGATCTCATCGTCTGCCGACCTGTCACGTTTGGCAGTCGACACAGCGGCCAGTCTGATAGATGATCTACGAAGAGACGGGGTACCGGGTCTTCACATCTACACCATGAATCGCAGCGGTCCAGCAATAGAGCTGACGAAGCTGATCAGTTACTAACCGTCGAGCACCCTACAATAGTTGCACAGATATAAAAATATGGTGCTATACTACCTATAAAGTAAACGGCCTGTTTGCTGACCCCTAAAATTCTAGAAGGATATTACTATGTCAGCCGAATTGTTCGGAGATGAACCGGAGATTGGCACTACTCCTACAAGCTCAACATGTGTCGAGATCCATGAACCACGACTCTTTGTACTAAAGCGCTGCCTCGAGCGATGTCATCACCTCCCAGAGCTAGGAGGATGTGCGCTTATGATGGCGGCGACATGCCCAACCGGGCAGTTTGATGTTGTCTGTGACAACCCCGACCAAGCTCGCTCACCGTTCAACTGTGCCGGCATTATCATTAAGGCTGGTACATACGTTGGTGGCGCCGGTTTTGCCTCGGGTGGTCATCGCGAGACGTGTGTGCCGGGCCGAACAGATCCTGATGGCCATGGCGCCACGAACGCCATAAGGCGGGCTATCGAAGCAGGTATGACACCTCATCGCTTAGGTGAGGTAGAGACTATCGAGTCTCGGATCAAGGTCGTCGTCTAAGGCTCTCCAAGCGTAAGCGTTTGCAGGCTTTAAAGCGTATAATGTTAGTGTGAAGCTGATTCAATTGTTACATACTGGTTTGTTTGGCGCCGTAACGACGACTCTTATCTTACTTGCGACAGCGAACGCTGCTTTTGCCAGTGTGCTCTATCAGACTGGCAGCACCGGCGTTGATATAAGCTACCCAAACTGCCACGCGTTCGTCCCAAGAACCAGCTTTGGTATCGTCGGCGTCGAAGGAGGGCTCGGCTTTTCCGAAAACCCGTGTCTGGCAAATGAAGCCGTACATTTTCCCAATGTCAGCCTCTATGCAAACACTGGCTATCCAGGAGCTACAGCGGCAAATGCCCAGAAGTATATGGTTACACCAAAGGTCTGCGTAGCGGGTGATCTTAATTGTATTGCCTATGACTACGGTTACAACCAAGGGCTCTACGCCTATGCCTACGCTACGAGCCAGGGTGTTCACAGCCAGACCTGGTGGCTCGACGTCGAAACGGTTAATAGTTGGACGAATGATCCAAACCAGAATCAGCAGAGCCTGCTTGGCGAACATGATGCTTTGGTGGCAAGCGGTGTTTCGATAGTGGGTATCTATTCGACAACTGCTCAATGGGACGAGATTACGGGGAGTTGGATAAATAACTGGCCAAGCTGGGGAGCAACAACCTGGTCGACTGCCAGACAGGCAATGACGTACTGTAGGGGCCATCAGTTTACTGGCGGTCAATCACTTCTGATGCAATTTGTGGCTCGCCACCAACAACTCGACCAAGACGTTGCTTGCTAAAATGCTGCCTGTTTGAGACTTTGCTATACTCATACTCATGAGAAATTTTCTGCTCCTAAAAGTACGTCTGACTTGGTATATTTTTATCTTTCTTTTCATCTTTTTAGTCCTGATTTTTGTACTACCCAAGCAGAACTTTAATACTGGGGCGCTCGCCCTCTTCTCGGTCAACTCATTTCTATATGGTTTCTACCTATCGCCGATCCTCTCGTCGCAGAAGTCCCGAATTGAGGATATGCATAAAGTGGCCCGTAGCGAGGCAAACGCCATCTTCGAGATGGTGCTCGATCTCAAAAGGCTACCTATTGAACTGCAGGATTCTCTGCGCGGACGATTCGATGTCTACTTGAAGACCTGTGCCAAACAGCGAAAACCGGCTCAGGGTGAGAAAGAGTATGAAGAGCTGATAACCGAATGCGTTAACTACACTGGCAGGTACAAAGAACAGATCGATAAACTCCTCGATAAGCTCGTCGATAACCAGAGCAATAGGACTCAGTTTTCGATGCTTCTGGCCAATAAGATCTACAGTCATGAGTGGGCAATCATGGCGGTTCTCTACGGTATTACCACCGGCTTCATCATCACGATCAATACGGGGCATATCCTTATTTACCAGCTCATTGCCGGTTTCTTGGCGGCCGGGTTGACCATGCTGCTACTCATTCTTGTCAAACTGAGCACTCTCACACACAAGAAGGCGCACCAGGCCTGGAACCCATATAAGCGCCTTCTCGAAACGAGTTACTACAGCGTCGACTAGTTACAGCCTCGTTCTTGCTAAAATGCGAGCTTGACCGTAAGCTTAAGAGTAATGAATTAGAGGGAGTGTAACGTATGAAAGAGCGAAGCCCTATTGTTGTTTTAATTCTTAGCATCGTCACCCTGGGTATCTATGGTTGGTACTGGCTGGTTAAGACCAAAGGGGAGATGAACAAGAGAGGCGAGCACATTATGACAGCCTGGATCTGGCTAATCCCGATCATTGGCGGTATCTGGTGGCTCTGGCAGTACTCTCAGGGCGTTGAGCATGTTACAAACGGCAAGTTCAACGGTATCCTCGCCTTTGTCGTCCTGTGGCTGATTGGGCCAATCGGGATGGCACTCGTTCAGGACGCCTTTAACCATGTCGATAAGTCTGGTATGACCGGTGCACCTACAGGCTCCGGACCAGTCGGCCCGAGCTCAGGATCTTTTGGTCAGACACAACCTCCGGTCCCACCTGTTCCTCCAACTCAACCACCCACTCAGCCTCCAACTCCACCAGTTCCGCCGGCACCAGCACCTCCTGCCAGTTCGACTCCACCGAGTACGCCCATCGTTGGTGCTATGTAGGACTATCCGGCGATTCCGTATTCTTTGAGTTTCTTGCGAGCCGTATCACTATGACCCTGCTGCAGTTTCAGTAGTTGGGCGTACACCCCGTCGGTCCTAGCCAACTCAGCTGGCGAGCCCACTTCGTCGACCATTCCGCCTTTGAGAGTAATGATCTGATCAACCTGCTGGATAGTGCTAAGACGGTGAGCAATGATGAGCGTCGTGCGACCTTTCATAAGAACTTTCAAGGCCTCTTGAACCTGGATCTCGCTGCGGCTGTCGAGGCTGCTAGTCGCCTCGTCAAGGATAAGGATCGGGGCGTCTTTAAGCAGGGCCCTGGCGATTGCAATCCGTTGTTTCTGGCCACCACTTAGTTTGAGGCCACGCTCACCAATCTCAGTCTCGTAGCCATTGTCGAATTTCTCGATGAACTTATCCGCGTTAGCAACCCTAGCGGCTGCCTTTATCTCCTTGTCGGAAGCTTTCGGGTTTGCATAGCTGATATTCTCACGGATGGTTCCGCTAAAGAGGGCGGGATCTTGGAATACGACACCAATCTGGGAGCGGAGGCTGGCTTGGGTGACGTCAGCGATGTTCTGGTCATCGATGGTGATCTCGCCGGCTTGTGGCTCGTAAAGACGCATCAATAGATTGGTAACGGTCGTCTTGCCTTCACCGCTCTCACCGACGATGGCTACTTTGCTGTCTGGCTTGAGACTAAAGTTCAATCCTTTAAGAACAGGCGTGTCGTCATAGGCAAAGGTGACAGCGTGAAAGGCGACCTCACCATTGTTGACTCGTAACTTACGAGCGTTTGGCTGGTCTGTGATAGTTGACTTGACGTCCATAACCTCGAAGTAGTCTTTGGTATTTGCGACGGCCCGCTGGGTCTGGTCAATCAAGAAGCTGATGCTGAAGATCGGAATGCGGATCAATGTGGCATACTGGATTAACAGAACCATAGTGCCCAGATCGTAGTGGCGTTCAGCGGTTGCGACGAAGATGTAGACATAGACGGCAAGGAAGATAAAGTTGAGAACTAACCGGCGATAGACGTCCTGTCTATGCCAGAAGAGACTCTGTGGCTTGGTAGTGTTAACGACCGTATCGAGCCGTTTCTTGAAGAAAGCCAGCTCACGTGCCTCTTGGATAAAGCTTTTGACAACCTTTATCTGGCCGATTGACTCCGTGAAACGACCGGTAGCGATATCTTGTTCTTCATTGATCTTCTTCTGAAACCCCTGCCAGGTTGAGCTGTTTTTGGCTGTCAGGCCGATAAAGATAGGGTAGAGGAGTAACAGCATGAGGCCGACTGGCCACGAGAAGTAGAATACGATGACAAGGGAGAAGATAGTGCTGAAGAGGAACTGCAAGAAGTTGTTGCTATACATCTGCATGAAGTCGCTAATCTGATCAATACCTCGGTTCATGCGGTTGATAATCTTACCGGAGAGTTCCGAGTCGTAGTAGCTTTGCGGCAGGGTCATCAGATGTGCGTAGTAGCGCTGGCTCATGAGGCGGCGAACCTTAATAGCCATCATGTCACCGAGATGGCCGGCAACGTTACTCAGAAGCGTCTGGCCAAGATCGGTCAAGAAGACGGCTACGGCGAAGATGGCCACCAGGGCGACATCAGCCTTGCCGCCATGAAGCTGATTAGTAATTTGGTCTATCGCACCTTTTGTGAAGAGTGGCTGAAGCTGGCTCATAACTGAGAGCAATATGGTAAAGATACCTATCCAGACGTAGTACCAGCGCAGTTCTGAAGTAAACCGAAGAATTCGGAAGATCTGTCTCATTACTCTAACTATAACTTATTTTCAAGAGAGAACCAGATAAATGAGAGTGTTGTAATATGTGATAACCATCACACATGTTTAGAGAAGTGCTTATGCTACACTGACCTTAACCTAACATAATATAAGCGTCCACCGTTAAGTCTGCATGACATTAAAAAAGGACAAACAATGAAAACAAGACGAAGAGGCAACCACACAGCCTCTAAATTTGTGTTGCTTGCGATTTCACTATTTCTAGTAGCTTCAGCCCTATTTGTACCGCTCTCTACGAAGTCGGCGCATGCGTTATCGGGTGCGTATCCTGCCTCCCAGGTTATCGGCCAGACGAACTATACTAACACTGGTGCTAACGCTGGTGGCTCCGTATCTGGTGCCGGCCTCAATATAGATCCGGGTGGCGGCGGTATTGCAGTCGACACAGTCAATCACAGGTTATTCGTCGCTGACACAGTCAACAACCGTGTCCTAGTCTATCCTCTTAGTAGCTCCAACAATCTTACCAGCACAACGGCCACGTATGTTCTTGGCCAGGTGAGCGTGACTGCAACAGCAGCTGGTTCGGACGTTGCCTCTGGCCTGTCGAACCCCGAAGGTCTCGCCTTTGATTCGACAAATAACCTTCTCTATGTCGCAGATACCAACAACAACCGAGTTATGGTCTTTAATACCGCTAATCTTTCAGATGATATGAGTGCGAGCTACGTTCTTGGCCAGACCGGGCTTACCTCCAATGGTTTTGGTGACACTCAATCGACTCTTCATAATCCGAACAGACTTACTCTTGACCCGAATGACCACCTGGTCTTTGTGTCGGATGGCCTTAACTATCGAGTGCTTGCTTTCAGCACCAGCGCCCTCTCGGCCACCGGCGAGAACGCCTCATATGTTATCGGTCAGGCAAGCTTTACCGCTAGCGCCGTTGGACAGACCCAAAGCGGGCTAAGCTCCTCAGCCTTCCAGCTTGCCAACGATATGGACCCGACAGGTATTACCTACGATTCAGCCGATAAGCTGGTGTGGGTCAGTGACCCAGCAAACTCCCGGGTACTGGCTTACAGTACGACTAACCTCTCGACGACCGGCGAGAACGCCTCATATGTGCTGGGGACCACAAGCTATACCTCTGATACCGACTCAGGAAGCGCGAACCAAGGCAATATAGCTGGGGCATACGGTTTAGTTTGGGATTCGGTCAATGACGTACTCTACGTCGTTGACGCAAACGATAACCGCATACTAGGCTACCCGCTCTCAAGCGGTATCACAAATGGCGAGAACGCCTCTACGCTTATCGGCCAGTCAACATGGTCTGGTGCCGGAAACGGAGTCGGCCAGACTGTTCTGAACTTCCCGGCCGCTATTGCCCTCGATACATCTAACAACCAGATGTTCGTGAGCGACTGGTTCAACAACCGTGTCCTAGAATTCAATCTCGTTTCAATAACCAACAGCTCAAGCTTAGCAGCAGCCGTCTCCGGCCAGGCTTATAGCCAGACGCTTAGCACCACTGGTTCTCAAGGGACCGTAAGCTTCTCGCTGACAGGTGGCTCCTTGCCTCCCGGCCTTTCGTTCAATGGGACGACTGGCACCATAAGCGGCACTCCGACAACCGCAGGTACCTATACTTTTGAGATTGCTGCCAGTGATAATACCGGCACGACGGGTACGTTCACGCAAGATCCTTCGTACACAATCACTGTAAGTTCACCAAGCTCGCCTAACACCGGCTTTGGCATCTTCACCAACAATATCGGGCAGACTCTGCTTGCCTTCGCGGCAGTCGTCGGCGCTCTAACCTCCCTAGCCGTACTGAGCAGAAGATTCGCAAAGCGCTAGTCTATACTGGGTAGCGTGTCCAGGAAGAAGACTCATTCGAAGTACCTTGGTAGGCCCAGAAAAGGTTCGCCTCTCTACGCCGTCCAAGCAAAGCGGCGATCGTACAGCCGACTCTCTAAGGCACTGGCCGTCGTTGCCGTTATTGTACTGGCCGTCGGAATCGATGTTGTCGTAAGCCAGCAGGAAGCCAACGATGCCGCCAACGCCAGGGCTGAAAAGCTGGTGGCCGCTGCGAACCATGGCCAGAAGAATGGGGTTCCTGCCACGACGCCGATTTCCGACGCTCAGTTTAACGCCTATACTGTCGGGCC
>DASZAF010000023.1 GCA_035945435.1 Candidatus Saccharimonadales bacterium
TGAGAACTTCCAGAGAGCAAAGTCAGTATGATTACGCTTCTGAGGATTGAGCTCAACCCTGGCACCGGCTTTGAGGTTTTCAATATCAAGTCGGGCTAGCTTGCCGTAGTCCTTGAATTTAGAGGTGTCGAAATAGACCCCATCGTCAATAACGTAGGTGTAGCCTTTCTCTTCCAACTTCTTAATCAGCGCGATCTGTTCTTTAATATGATCGGTCGCCTTGACTAGGTGTGTGGGGTCAAGTGTATTGAGTACTCGCATACTCTCTTTAAAGTCGTCCAGATAGAACTCGGCTATGTCCCAAGCGCTCTTGCCCTCACGTCGGGCGCCCTTTTCAAGCTTGTCCTCACCCTCATCGGCGTCACTGACAAGGTGGCCGACGTCCGTCACGTTCATGACCCAGTCGAGGTGATATCCAAGATATTTAATCAACCGAGCCAGCACATCCCAGCGTATGTACGTCGCGTAGTTACCTATCTGCTGGTAGTCATAGACGGTTGGTCCACAGGTGTAGAGAGTGACTTGGTTATCGTGAAGCGGCGTAAACGCCTCGACCTCACGTGACATTGTGTTGTAGAGTCGTAAATCTGGCTCATGAGACGTCTTGTTGCTCATCGTCTCCTCTCCTTTTCTCGGTGTCATACGCTTTCATACACTCTTCGACGACACCGATTATCTCTCTTTCGACCTCCTCGAGACCTTTATCCGTTTTGATCTTAAAGCCGGCCGCATAGCCGTGCCCCCCGCCACCGAAATGCGAGGCTATCTTATCCAGAAAGTTCGAATCATTGCTTGCCCGGAGTTTGCCCGTATAGACCCCGCCCAGGTAGCTCTTGATCGAGATAGCTACGCGAACGCCTTTGACCATCCGCATCTCACTGATGATTAGGGCTGAGGGGTTATATTCGTCACTGTATTTCTCGATCTCTTCCCATGGTATGTGGATCATGGCGAGCTGGTTATCAAGGTGGTAGCTGATCCGTTCGATCAGCTTCGCCTTGTAGGCCAGAATGGCTGGTGATTTCTTGTCGAACTCGTGTCGTTCATCGTCTTGTTCGCTGATGTTGTAGCCGAGATCCATCAGGTCAGCAATGGCTCGGACGCTCGAGGGCTTTGTGCCAGAGCTCATCAGGCCGAGTGAATCGCCCAAAATCGCCCCGCCCATATGGGTAGCCGTTTCGGTGCTGATCTGCAGCTTGAGGGCGGTCGCCCAGTGAAAGAGCAACTCAGACGTAGCGATATATTCGGGATGATTCAGATAGATAACGCGATCGCCAAGCGATTTGACGCTGGTCTCTTCTCTGATTGTCGGATGATGGTCGAAGACAACGGCTGGCTTCTTCTTCAAAGTCGCCGCATAGACTGGATCGTCCATGGCGTGTCCGACGAGCTGTAGACTGCTGTTGTCGACCATTATCCAAAGATCAAAGTCGGAAGGCAGGGTGTCACTGATGCGATCCCAACCGTGGAAGTAGCGCAGGTATCTGGGGATCATCATGCCGCAATAGAGAGTCACCCGTTCGGTGCCCATATCAAGTAGAAGCCCTTCAAGGGCTAGAGCCGAGCCGACGCTATCTGAGTCGGGGTTATCGGCTTGAATTACGACGACATGTTTGGCGGCTTTGATCGCATCGTATGCCGCCTGCCACTCTTGGTTCATATAGTCTGTCTCCCCTCGAGAGCATGGCTTAGGGTGATCTGATCGGCATATTCGAGATCGACACCGACTGGGATACCCCGAGCTAAACGGCTGACTGTCAGCTTCTGTCCTTCCAGCTGGCGCTGGATGTAGAGAGCGGTTGCCTCTCCCTCAACAGAAGCGTTGGTGGCCAGGATAACCTCTTTGACCTTATCGTCTTTGATCCGTTTGAGTAGCTCTTTGATATGTAACTCGTCGGGGCTGCGGCCATCAATCGGCGAGATGGTACCGCCAAGCACATGGTATGTTCCTCTAAATTGACCGGTTCGCTCCAAAGCTACGACATCAAGCGGCTCCTCGACAACAGCTACCTGTTGTTTGTCTCGACTCGGATCGGTGTAGAGGTCAGATAGCTCTTGGCCGGCCGGAACGAGGGCGAAGGTTACTTTGCAGTAGCCGATCTTACTATGAAGGTCACGGAGTGATTCGGCTAAGTGGTTGGCGACACTTGGCGGGGCAGACAGAAGATAGGTCGCATATCGCTCGGCAGTACGTGGCCCAACACCCGGCAGATTGCCGAGTTCCTCGATCAGTTTAGTCAATGCAGGTGGCAATAGGGCCATAATGTTTCAGTCGAGATCCTAGTGTAAGTAGCCGTTAGAGACCCAGACCGCCCATTAGTGGTTTCATCTTTTCGGCAGCCACTTTCTGACTGCGGTCGATAGCGTCGCGGACAGCCTGCTCGAGCCAGCGCTCCAGCTCGCCGATATCGTCGAGATCCACCTGCTCGGGATCAATAGTAATCTTTTTAATCTTCTGCTCGCCCGTAATACGGACAATAACGGCGCCGCCGCCAGCCTCGATCTCGATGACTTCGTTGGCCAGTTCTTTCTGGGCCTTCTTCATCTTCATGATCATCTTAGCTTGATCAAATACCATAACGTGTATGTCCTCTTATCTTTCTCTAGTATTGTACCATCAACTCTCTTTAGGAGTAGGCTGGATAAGCCAGAACCGGAGGGCTCCGTGGATGTCGTCGTTGACGATTGGCGTGTAGGTATCGCCAGGGAAGGACGGGAGTGGATTGAGGCCATTGTCGAGCAGGAACGGGCCTGATGGCGCGGATGAAGTTGAGGTGACCACCTGAACGCCGGGATGAGTACGACTGAGAATTGTGTAGAAGGAGACGTTCTGGGGCTGGGAGATGATCAGAAGGTTGGGATGTTCTTTGATCTGTTCGTTGACCAAGGTCAGGTCGTTCGAATAGACACCATAGGTAGCCGGAGCGTTAGCCCACGCGACAAAGTATCTCTCATAGTGATAGTTGACGATGAACAGGAAAAGCAAGGCGATCGGAATAAGGCCAAATGTTCTGGCGTATGGGTTTCGGGGAAAGAGTGAGTACCAGTGGTTGACCAACACAGTTATGCCACTGGCCATGATGATGAAGACCGGGATAAGGTAGAGGGCGTAGTCGTGTGTCATTGGATTGAGGTTAGTAACGATCAGGATCAAGATCAGGCTGACACCGAGTAGCTGGGTGCGGACCGAATGTCTGTCACGAACGATCTGGTAGAGCCCGGCGATGAGCAGAGCTAGTGAGCCGATATCTAGAAGAGGCAGATGGTCGAGACGATAGGCATTGTCGATCGGGGCATACCACGTAATAGCCCGGAGGGTCTGCCAGATATTGTTAAGGAAGGTAGTGATGTGTGGCAGATGAGAGCTAAGACCGGCCAGCTCCCAGGCCTGTGAGGGATCTTTGTAAAGGCTCCAGCTAAGTGGTAGCAGAAGAACGACGAAGATGAGGATACCGAGTGCCCTGGAAGGGCCAGGAAAGACTGAGACCCGCCGTCTGATCTCCGGGTGGATCAGTAAGGTTAACAGGCCAGCTACAACGGCCCAGATGCCGTATGGCGTATAGAGAGCAAGAACCATAGCGAATCCAAAGAAGGCACCCCAAACCAACGACTCTTTTAAGCGCATCAGCTGCAGGGCGCTGTAAAAGACAAGGATCCAAACCAGCGGGATCATGCTGACAGGCGTACCACGCCTGGCAATGGCCAGGAACCAGTCGGAAGTAGCAAACAACACTGTTGCTAGGACTGAAACATGTGGTTTGTGAAGTTCGCGCATAAAGAGGAAGAAGAGGAAGGTCGTCACTAAGCCAATTAAGACCCCTGGCAGGCGGTCAGCGAGAACGGATAGTCCGAGCAGGCTCACACTTGCTTTTTGGAGCAGTATGTATGGTAAACTGACTGCGTCGAAGCCGCTCCTTAGGTGTGGCCATGCCCAGTAGTAGCTAGTCATGACACTCTGACGACCGGCCGCACTTATACCAGGTGCTACTCGTGTCAGTCCGAATGTCAGCAGAAATACAGTGCCAGCTATCAGGACGCTATAAGCCAGCCAATAGCGATATCGATAGAGGATAAGCTGCTGTAGAACGCTAGGTTTCATCTGTAGTCCTTATTATAACGCACTATCGTTTGTGTGGTGTGCTGGCTACAATGTTTTGTTATTTTCAATCGGTTCAGCAAGCCGATCAGACGCTCGTGGGCATTATCCTCGATACCTTGCTATAAACTCTCGCCTCCTGAATACCTGTAGCGCCACCCTTGATTTCTCCTACCGCTTCCAATGCGTAAGGCTGTCACGTTCGGATGACCTTTAAGGGCGCTGGTAAAAGAGTTAAATATAACTGGATCTACCGGACCGGCACCAAATATCCTTCGGTAAAGGCCCGTGGCAGAAATGGGTTGGCGTGAGTCGTCAGATCGTAAAATTCTGATCGCTTCAGCTACCATTACCTCTGTTTCTGTTATTTCTTCGCTCGTGGCGGCAGTCACTGAATAAAGCTCTCTGCCTCTTCCACGCTCATCCCTCGGATTACGTTCTCGCGATCTGTGCACACCTGGGCGACCCAATAGGGCGATTCGTAGCTCGCCAAGATATGAATATGGGAGGCTGCTTCTACTCTCGCCAAAGATCTGGTATGCGAGCTCCTGGAGACCGATATTAGGCGTCTCGGCGATGATCTCAAGTGCCCGGTCCACGACCGCATCAAGTGGTGTTTCAAGGCCTAGGAACGCTTGGGGAGGTTGCACTTCAGCAGAGGCAGCTGGATCATGTACTAAATAGCCCGCCAGCAACGCACGAGCGTCATCTATCGATACTCTGCCAGGAAGCGCCGAATCTCGTCCGCCATCATGCTCGACGTCAGCAAGTCCCGTCTCAAATTGCGGGGCCAAAAATCTGGGCTGCAGGGGATCACTATCGGGAGACATAGGACGACTACTTTAGCATATTATAACATTTAGTATAAGTATGATCAAGATATAAGTCGAATGACTACCCCATACCCGGACATACATCTGTTAAAAATCACTGATATAATTCGAATATGAACCGATCAGACAATAAGAATCCCTGGCAGACACTTACTAGTCGCATTGCCTATCAAGGCCCATATCTTACTGTACGTGAGGATAGCGTAATAACACCTGGTGGCACTAAAGGCGTCTACAGTGTGGTGGAGTCAAAACCTGGTGTACTCGTCATTGCTCAGAATGACAGCGACGAGGTGTACGTCATTGAAGCATTCAAATATCCGCTACAAACTTGGCGTTGGGAAATTCCTGGCGGCGGTATCGATCAAGGAGATACGCCACTACGGGCGGCTCAGAAAGAACTCGAGGAGGAACTTGGCCTTCACGCTGACAGATGGGATCAACTAGGTGATATGTATCCCTCGAACAACGGACCAATGAATGACCACAATCTTGTATTCTTGGCGCGTGAACTGCACCACGTCCCGAAGCGTCACGAAACTGGTGAAGCCATACAGCCGGCAAAAGCGCTACCATGGAAGTCGATCCTCGCCATGATAGAGGAAGGTGAACTTACTGATGGGCAGTCACTCGGCGCACTAATGCACTACATGTTGTGGCGGGAAAAGCAGAAGCTGTAGCCATCTTACTTTGCACGATTGTAAAGAGCGAAAATCTACTTACTGTGCTTTTTATCGATAGACAGGAATCGCATTCTCTCGGGGTGGAAGTAGAGCTCGACCTTGCCAGTCGGACCGTTTCGATGCTTCTTGATAAAGACATCGGTAATATGCGGTCGATCAGACTCCTCATTGTAGTAATCGTCACGGTACATAAACATGACCACGTCGCTATCCTGTTCAATCGAGCCGCTTTCTCGAAGATCAGAGAGCTGTGGGTGCGGTGGTGTCCTCGTTTCAACCGTTCGGGAGAGCTGACTGAGAGCTAAGACGGGCACGTTGAGTTCGCGGGCGATCAGTTTGAGACCTCGTGAGATCTCGGAGATCTCCTGAACACGGTTGTCGCCATATCCCCTGCCTCCGCCCGACATCAGCTGGAGATAGTCTACGACGATGAGACCCAAAGGTTGACCATGGGACTGTCGCCTGGCCTTTGTCCTCAACTGGAGAACACTGATACCTGGCGTATCGTCTATAAAGATCGGTGCTTCCGAGAGGACACCCATGGCCTGACCAAGTTTCTCAAAGTCTTCGTCACTGAGGTCCCCCGTCCGAATCTTCCAGGCATCAACACCCGCTTCATCAGCAAGCATACGATCAACCAGCTGTTCCTTGCTCATTTCTAAACTGAATATAAGCACCGGTAACTTATCGCCGACGGCGACGTTGTGGGCAAAGTTGACTGCCAGCGTGGACTTACCCATTGAAGGGCGAGCGGCCAGGACGACGAGGTCGGAGCGCTGAAAGCCGGCTAGCTTGCCATCAAGATCAGGATAACCGGTACTCACCCCGCGCAGCTTCGACTTATCGTTATGGAGTTCATCGAGTCGATCAAAGCTCTCCGTTAGGATCTGTTCCAGGGGGATAAGATCGTCATTGCTTCCCTTATCTGAGACAGCAAAGAGCTGTTTCTCGGCCTGCTCCAGTAGCATCTGCATCTGTTCCTCTTCGTCGTAACCGAGAGCGGCAATATCGCCGGCCGTCTTGATTAACCGGCGTCGGATGGCTTTCTCGTTGACTATATCAGCATATTGACCTGAATGCGCCGAGGTCAGCACCATATTGGTTAACTCGGTTAAGTAGGCTGATCCGCCCACATCTTCTAGCTGAGATCGCTTTTTTAGCTCGTCGGAGAGTGTCAGTAAGTCGATCGGGCTGTGTAACTCGAAGAGTCTGAGCATAGCGTCGTAGATCATTCTATGACGGGGATCGTAGAAGTCTTCGGGTGTCAGTTTGTCGCTGACCTGAATCAGGACATCATCGTCGAGTAAGATAGCGCCAAGCAGACTCACCTCTGCGTCAACGTTCTGTGGTGGTAGCTTACCGGCCGGTTTCTTCTTCTCAGACATCAACCGTCTCTCCTCCACCCATGATACCTAGAACAGTACTCGTTGTGCTCTGATCTGACAAGATCTTCTCGGCACTGACGTCGATCTGATCAGGTTCAGGGATGTGGCGAACGGCGTTCCTGTTGAGGATCATCTCTATGCGTGGGGCTAAACCAAGCACACCTGCGAGTAAATCCGTCAGCATCTTCTGGTATCTAGCCTGCTCGAGTCGTTTCTGATGAAGTGGATATCTATAGGTTAGCGTCAAAACGTATGTCTCGTTATCAAAGTGAGGAATAGCCTGTTTCAGGACGGTGTAGAGTGTTGGGCTCGACGCCTTGGCGGCTGCCATAACCTCGTTCCAAGTCGCCTCATCCATCTCTTTGTGCGCGTCAGACTTAGGTGTAACCTTTGGTACTTCAGCCTTGTCAGTTGCTTTCTTCTCCGCCTCTTTCTTTGATGGTGTTGGCTTCTTCTCCTCAACAGGGTGTCCAGATGGTGGTTTTGGTGGCTCATCTGAGGGCTTGTCGCCATGCGATCGCTTTGCTGCGAAGGTCACCAATACGACTTCAAGCTTAAGCTGTGAGTCATACGCACGCGGCACATCGATCAATTGATCGATAAGTTCATACAGAGAGCTGTCCCCTGGAGTTTTGGAGCGCAGCTCGCGCGTCAACTGATTGATCAAGGCTGTCGGGGTAACACCCTGAGCTAGAAGCAACTCGTACAGACTGAGCACCTCCTGGACCTGACCGTCGAGAAGATTTTCGAGTAGTGACTCAACCATTTCCTGTGGTGGCAGACCAAGGACTGAACGGATCAGTTCTGCCGTAACTGGTTGTCCGTTGGCGCTATTGGTAATCTGGTCAAGCAGTGAGACTGCGTCCCTGCCACTTCCACCGCTAAAATCTGCGATAAGTCGTAAAGCCCCGTCATCGATAGCCACCTTTTCTTTTGCAGCGATTGACTTAAGGAGTTCTACCATCTTGGCTGGTTCGATAGGAGCGAAGTGGAAGCGCTGGGTGCGGCTGACGATTGTGGCCGGCAGTTTATGGACTTCTGTTGTGGCCAAGATAAAGATGACGTGAGCCGGTGGTTCCTCGAGGGTCTTTAGTAGAGCGTTAAAGGCGGCCGTCGAGAGCATATGGACCTCGTCGATGATGTAGACCTTGTACTTCGCCTTCAGGGGCGCGAGTAGAACTTTCTCGCGAAGATCTCTGATGTCTTCAACGCCGTTGTTACTGGCGGCATCGATCTCAATGATGTCGAGAGCCGAAGCGTTGTCCTCATATGGGACATCGTTAACGGCATAAGCAAGAATACGAGCAATGCTCGTCTTGCCTACTCCTTTCGGTCCCGTTAGCAAGTACGCGTGGCTAAGGCGTCCTTCTTTGAGAGCGTATCGAAGAGTTTTGGTGATATGCTCTTGACCGACAGCTTCCTCTAGGGATCGGGGACGGTACTTACGGTATAGCGCCTGACTCATCAGACGGTCTCCCCTCCTTTTCAGACCTTATTATAGGTTGTTGTCGATGCTTGGACAATGCGCTTTAGACAAGCATACGGGTAGATCAGGGTAAAAATACACCCCGCCGATTAAGCGGGGTGCGGTCTTTAACTCAAAGTTTTTGGTTTAAGAGGTGCGTCGGTGTCTCATCTGTCGGAGGTAGATGAAACCGATAGTACCGATACCGGCTGCACCGGCAACCAGGAAGGGCATAAAGCCTGAACCAGTTACGGGGAGTGAAGTAGGCTGCTGAGGTTGCTGGGTAGGTGTCGGGGTAGGAGTTGGCGGAGGAGTTACGCAGGCCTGAGTACCGCCGTGTAGTGAGCCAAGTAGGCTACCTTTCGGGTAGAGTGGGCCACCGTTAGCGTCAGTAGCGCTAGTCCCCTTAACGAGGTCGACTTGGAAGTCACAGTCAGGGAGAGTCGTAGCGATGGTGTGAGTACCAACGCCAAATGTCTCAGTGATGTGCGAGAAGAGCTGCTGCTTGTCGTACGGCTTACCCTTCTTGGGGTTGGGAGCTTCCCAGCTGACGATAGTAACGCTTTGCTGACAGCTTGAGTCACCGGTTACAGTGACCTGGGCTGAGACTATACCGCCGCTGATTGTAAAACGGCTATCAGGCTGGCCAACACTGTCCTTCGTGCCAACTGCCACGATACTACAGGTAATGGGTTGTATGGAGGGAGTCGCCACAGCATGGACTGGGGCGGCAAAGACTACACCTGCAAAAACAGGAGCAATCAAGAGAGCTTTGAACTTATTAAAATACGTCATTGTGGTGAACCTCCTCTTAAAACTGACCACCAAATCTGCGATCACAAGTATATTAACATATAAGCAATATCTTGTCA
>DASZAF010000024.1 GCA_035945435.1 Candidatus Saccharimonadales bacterium
CACTATGACTGTATTACCGGGCTTAACCCCGAGCCGCTCCAGCTCATGCATGATCCCCATCTTGCGCATAATAACCTTGAGGCGATCAAGACCCGGCCCACTGTCAAAGTTAGTCCGTGCCGCGAAACCCTCTATCTTGACGCCCCTAACAACAAAAACGCCCGCTTCTCTGCGCTCAACACGCCAGGCGTCATCCTTGGCGCTCGCCGGTAACTCGATAACTGCGACTGAGTCATCGACCTTCTTAAGGGCTCGTGGCTTCAGGCTCGCCTTGGTGACCGCTGCGAGCGTCTCGAAGAGCAACTCCTTAATCCCCGTGCCTGCTTGAGAGGATACAGCCCTGATGGGAGTCTTCGGAGGTACGACTTGCTTGAGAAGGTCCGTGGCGGTACTAATATCGGCTTTAGTGTGGCCTTCAATCTTCGTTATAACCACGACCTCAGGCCGTTTGGCGAGGGCCGGGTTGTAGGCCGCCAGCTCACCACGAATCGTCTCGTACGCTTTAACTACGTCTTCATCATAGATATCGACAAGATGCAGTAGGACGCGCGTCCGTTCAATATGCTTTAGAAACTGATCTCCAAGGCCCTTGCCCTGGCTCGCTCCTTCAATGAGACCAGGAATATCGGCGATCAGCAGTGTCGACTCTCCGACGGTGGCAACACCCAGATTTGGGGTTAAGGTCGTAAACGGATAGTCAGCAATTTCGGGACGGGCATTGCTAACGACGGACAGAAAGGTCGATTTACCGGCGTTAGGCAGGCCGACCAATCCGACATCGGCCAGAAGTTTCAGTTCAAAAGTCATCTCTCGAGGCTCACGTCGCTCCCCTATCTCCGCTATCTTCGGCGCTTGACGTGTCGAAGAGATAAAGTGGGCGTTACCAAAGCCGCCCCGACCGCCCTCGTCAACTACAAACTCAGCGCCGTTTTCGGCCAGATCGCCAATCTGTTTGTCATCTTCAAGGACCACTGTTCCGACTGGCACTTTGATACGTAAGTCAGCTCCGTTCTTACCATGACGCTTGCGTTTAGCGCCAGCCTCACCGTTCTCAGCAAAGAGTTCCTGCTTATAGCGAAAGCCACTAAGGGTGTTGGTGTTTGGATCTGCAACTAAGATAACGTCACCGCCATTGCCCCCATCACCACCGTCCGGACCACCTTTTTCGACGAATTTCTCATGTCGAAAGCTTACCGACCCGTCGCCACCACTGCCGGCTTTAACTCTGACTGTGACTCTATCTACAAACATTGTCACCTACTTTTCTTACATGGGAAAGTGTACCACGATAACTAGGGTGATTGCGTAACTTTTACAGATAGTGCACACTGGTTATGTTAATCGATCACCTAGAAAGCCACGTATGCAAGATGATGGTCTCAGACAACGGATCGGCGAAGCCCAGCGTTTAAGTCGAGAACACGGGGGCGCCGAGCATATACCCGCAGCGGCTCTGGCAGCCATTGCCTATGCAAGAGTCCAGGGTCCTGACGGAGAATTCAGACTATTGCCGCAGGAGCGGCTTGGCGGTCTAAGCGCAGAACAGTACGAGCAAGAGCTACATGCGGGACATGAAGCCTTAACCCGACCTCCTTTCGAAGTCATCGGTGGCCAAGTTGCCACCGAAGGTGGCTATGCAGCCCGAGTTAACGCAGATGTCTTGATAGGGCGAGTCGCTGAAACGGTTGAAGTTATATGTGACGAAACCGCAGACTTCGGCTGGCTCCCAGATGACGACCCGCTCGTAAGGGGCCTCATACCACGTATCGATAATCCGAACCTCTATGTCAAACAGGGCGATAGATACATGAAAGTAGCCCTCTCATTGACAGCGAGAGGCATCAAAGATCACATTCACGATCTTGATCTTGGTTCGCGAAAGAAAGTAGACTTTCTCCCAGCCGTATTTGATATTGATATCAACGAAATTGAGAAGTACACACCAGCTCAGGCGGCCCAGATTTGGACAGAACTGGAGAGGCTCAAATCACAACTGACAGATGTTGAGGTTCTCGAACAGGCTTGTGATGAGGCCTTCTCAGAGACATACATCGACGAAGCCGAGACGAGCGAGCCGTACTGGGCGACAACCTACGAGCTGCCCGAAGAAGCCGACGTCAACAACCTTACTCGAGAACAGCGCTTCGCTATTGCGCTTGTTCCATATCGGGACCTACTCACTCGGCAAGGATTTGCGGATGTGGCGGCACAACTTGAAGGAATGACCACAGGTGCAGAGATTCGGTCCGTTTTGGTGGCGGCCCAAGGGTCAAATGTACTTCGCGGCGAGTATAAAGTGCGCGAGAAAGAGCTCAAACGACGGCGACAGGCTCTTACCGACCAGGACGATATATTCCAGAATCACCGTGAGATGACAGCCCTTCAGGCCGAGCTAAAAGAGAGACTATCACTGTTGCGACTGATGAATAGATACTTCAACGCTCCGAGCGAGTATGCACAGCTTACCACTCGGAGGATAAACGAGCTTCAGAAGATGCTCGTTGCAGATGCAGGGCAGTATGAGTTCGCGACCATTCAGCTTGATGCCCGGCCTGATCCCGAGAAGGATCGAAACCCCGGAGCCATTAGCGGAGACTGTACTGAAGGCAAACCCTTACCATTCGCAGAACCGATAGGTCTTCATAACGTTAAGGTTAACCTAGACGGCGAGTACAGGGGGAACATCTATCTTTTACGAACGCAGACAGAGGCAGGAGGGTCGGCCTGGCATCTTGACGCCATCCAGATACCATCTCACCTCATCCAGTGGTCAAGCTTTCCCGAAAACCTTGTCAATCTTCTGGCTGCCGAGGCACGGAAGAGCGGGGTCCGGTATATAACAATCAATGCCTATCCACTGCATATGTCCAACTACACATATATCAGTTCCGCGTTCCTCGAGTATCTCGGGTTACCCGAATCCCTTGATTCAGCCGGGGTGTACGACGTAGAGGAGATCCAGAGAAGCCGCACCAAAGAGGTAAAGGTCAAGTTTCCTGATGTTGATACGGGTAAGTACACTAACTTCCAGGGTGCCAACTCAAGCCAGCTTGTCCTCTACGAAAACGAGGAGGAGCCTGGAGCTCTGAGAGCCGCTTAGATTGAAGTGGTCTAATGGATGAAGTTATAGAGGCCGGCATCTGAAGCGGGCAGTGTCCGCTGGTCGACAACGTCCCAGCCCGCGTAGTTCATCTCTGAGATAGTGAAGCTGCCATCCGAGTTGACTGATTCGACAAAGGCAACGTGGCCATACCCGCCGTAACCACCGGCCGTCTGCATAACAGCACCATACGACGGGGTGTGATTGACGGTCAGACCCATGGCTTCAGCTCCGTCGGCCCAGGTTGAGGCGTTACCCCAATTGTTAGGTACCGGGTCACCTATCTGCTGCCGCCTGAGTGCGGCCCAGTAGGTACAGTAACCGAAGGCATAGCCGTCGCCACCAAAGACAGGTCCGGTTCCGAAGGAGAAGCCGGCTCCGCTGCTAGCAGAGACTGAAGCCGATGACGAGTGTGAGGCACCTGGCTGCTCATCGGCAGGCAGAACGCCGTTCGGTACTACTATGACTTGACCTGCCTGGACACCTGTCAACTCATCATCATTTTCGGCAATAATCTGATTCGGATCGGAGTGGAACTTATCGGCGATCGACTGGGCCGTATCGCCGGAGGAGACGGTGTAGACAACTCCGTTAACAGCTGGCACCCAGATCTGCTGGCCAGGGGTTAATGTATCTGAGGTTAGATCGTTAGCCCAACGGATGGTCTGGTCGGTCAATCCAAAAGCGGCCGCAACCGTAGCAGCTGAATCTCCCGGCCTGACGATATACTTATTGACCCCGAGCGGTAGACTCTGAGTAACGAGCTGGGGTTTGGTCACGTAGGTGTCCTGCGATTGGGCTAGAGCAGTCTTGACCGCTACTGTGTCGGCAACTTCTTTGACGTTGTTAACAACGAGCAGGTTGGCGCTGGTAGCCACGTTGGCAGCGGCAGTAACAGAGGCGACTTGGTCGACTGTTGGTGTCTGGCTACTGTTTTCAATAGCCATGACGATACCACTCTGGGAGGCACCATTCTGAGATGGTTGATAGCCAAAAGCCAGGATTGTAACAACGACGAGAAAGAGGAGGCCATTCGATAAGACGGCTGGAGATTTTAGCTTTCTGACAAAGCCTAAGAAGCCTGGAGAGCGTTTGGCGACAGCCTCGGGTACGTGCACTTTCTGCTGTACCTTCTGCAGCTGCTCTCTGGCAAATGTGGTGTCCACCCCTGGGGCGGCCTTCTTCGGGCCTTTGATATCGAACATCTTCCTCTTTTGCGCCTATGCGCTTAGTTCAAGAGTGTTTTTGATCAATTTTTAATGTTTCAGTTTTTTAGCGTTAGCTACACAAGCAGCAAACGCTTGGCTTATATTTTACTCGTTTCAGAGAGGCCAGTCAATCGACCGCAAGCATCTTCGTCCCTGTTATTGGCAGAGCTTTGTGCAGTATTGTTGAGTGTTGGCTTGCTGCTGGGCCTGGGTATAGCTGAAGTGGAGCACCCCGTTGTCTCCGGCTACAAAATAGAGGTAGCTGGTGTTTGACGGGTTGGCGACTGCTTCAAGGGCAGCCAGGGAGATATTGCCGATCGGCCCCGGCGGTAGACCAGGATTGATCCGGGTGTTATACGGCGAGCTGATGTTGAGATCCGGAGCGATACCTGCCAGATGTGATGCGTAGATGAAGGTGACGTCCGAACCAAGCGGCATATTGGCTTTAAGACGGGAGATAAAGACCTGGGCGACAGTCTGCTGGTCCTGATAGCTACTAGCCTCTTGTTGGACAACTGAAGCCAGCGTTATACCTTGGTAGAGCGTGAAGCCTTCGGTCTGAAGTTTGGGGATGATATCGTTTGCTTGGATCTGAGTATAGAAGTCGTCAAAAGACTTCTGGAGTAGTTGCTGGGGTGTCGTCTCAACGGTCAGCTCGTAGGTGTCCGGGAAGACATAGCCCTCAAGGCTTGTACCTGCCGGTTTGCCGGCAAAGAGTGGCCCGCTATACGAGCCTGCGAAAGCAGCCTGAACGGAGGAGCTACTAAAACCTGCATCCTCAAAGCTCGACTCGATCTGGGTCAGGTACTTACCGGGTAGCAGGGTGATCTGGTAGGTGTCTACCTGGCCATTAACCATCATCGTCACCATCCGTTGCACAGAGTAGCTCGGCGAAAAGAGATATGTCCCCGCCTGCAGTTCGGTTTTAGCCAGGCTGTGATCGACATACCACTTAAACGTCGTTGCATCGCGAATAAGCCCCTTGCTAGCAAGGAGATTGGCCACCTGCCCCGGACCATCACCCGCGACGACCGTAACCTGGACTCGTCTCGAGATGGATGAGACCGGCTTAAGACTGTCGTGGTACCAGTGGAGAGTATAGAGAGCGCTCCCGACGATGGCGACGATAACGATCGCAACAAAGACCACCAGAATAGTCAGTCGGCTTCGAACGATCCGTTGAACAAATCCGCCTGGTGACCACCCTTTCTTCTTGTGAGCCACTATATGGTTCGCTTCGTCCAGTATCGGATGTGGTCGGATCTTATTATTCTGCATCAGCTAATCTCTCTGCTCTTCGAGGTAGTCACGCAGTATGTAGGCGGCGGCTAGTTTATCGACATCTTCTTTAGCATAGGGTTTGTTATGTTCCTTCAGGCTCTCTTCTGCGATAACAGAGGTCAGAGACTCATCCTGAAAGATAACATCCAGCCCTGCTTCCTTTAGCTTATCGGCAAACTGCCGAACGGTGGTCGTTTGGTTTGTCTCTTCGCCCTGTTGGTTCCTCGGCAGCCCGACAATAATGGCGTCGGCTTCTTTCTCACGGACCAGTCTCTTGATCTCATCGACTACGTTTTCGCCAGCCTGAATCGTCACCAAAGGTACGGCTACTTGCGGATCAGCCGCCGTCCAGGCAATTCCGATCCTCTTCTGGCCGACATCAATCCCGAGCAGAGCTCGCCTAGCCATGCGCCACTTGTAGCTTTATCGATGTCTTGGACGGTTTGGGTACCTGTGTCACCCAGAAGGGCGAGTAGTGAACTTGGACCGATTTCACACCTGGCAGAGCCGTAACAGTAGCCTGAACCTGGCCTTCTTTGTCACCCTGAAGTTCTTTAGCAAGCTGAGCTATGTCGATATGTGGGCCTATGTAGCCGGTTGCTGTGAACTGGGCAGTAGCCGTGGTTGGGTTTGAACTCGAGGGCTTACCTGTCACACTGACCGATAAGTGGCTAAAACCATTATTGATGACACCCTGTTGAGACTTATTGGTAATTAGACTATTGAAGTAAGACGTCAGGACGGCGTTAATGTCGGTATTACTCATGCCAAGCATATAATATGTCACTGGTATTGTGACCGTCGCGTTACTGGCCTGCTGGCCGACTGCAGGAGAGCTGGTCGGCGTACCGTATTTGGCGATGAAACTGTCTTTGAGTACCCAGGTATTTGCGTCAAATTCACCTGCCAACTGGCTTTCAACGCTGGAGTCACTTTGGCTCTCAAGTGCAGCGATAGCGGTGTTGAGATCAGATTGCTGAATGATAGTAACGGTCTGTGGCGTCGTACCACCTGAGGCCTGGCCGTAACCTACAACATAGGTGCCATTTGGATCGCCATTGAACACAAAATCTTGGGCACTGCTCATGTTGTAGTTAGTTCCTAAAGCTGTTGCCTGCACAGACACACCCGAGAGAGTACCGGCATGCCCACCTGGACTCGGCGAACAACCAGAAGACGGACCAGTGTAGCCAGGGATTGTGTATGACTGAGTGGTTGTATAATCTAAGCCGTTGACGCTGAAAACGCTACCACTACCGAGTGAAAAAGTATTCGGGGATTGATCCTCGCATTGATAGACTGTAATCGTACCAGTCGCCGGAGTTCCTATGGTCTTCGAGCCGGTACCGTTAAACGTCTTCGACAGAGTCGTCTGATCTTGTCTGACAATTGGCTGTATCTCTCGACTGGTGGCATTCGTACTGTTGTTCTGATCCAGATTAACGGCAAATGACCCGTTCTTAGCACTAGCTGCTGCCTGGATAGTAATTGTGGCATGTGGCGCATAGGCAAAGGCCCAAACCAAAAAGATGATCAAGACTACGAGACCCGCAGCGCCCAGAATTATCCACTTACGGAACTTCTCGAAATTAGGGATCTTTATCCCACCATGGCCTTTACTCTTAGTTGGCTGTTTCGAGGCCGGTTTTCGGTCCCCGATAACATCGTCAGCAGCCGTCAGACCGGCGGCTTTACTGGCGGCATCCGCCTTATTCGGCGTGACCGGTTTAGGGCTCTCGTCGTCTTTCTTAGGAGTTCTAACTTCACCCTCGATAACCTCAGATTCGTTCTTAAGCGACTCGTTGGCTGGAACAATTTCAGGGCGGGATTGAAGATCGTGAGCGATCGGTATACCAAGGCCGGCGGTAAGAGCAGAGAGCGCTTGATCGCCCGTAATAAGAACGATTCGCTTATTAGCGGCGTCACCTGCTTTTTTGAGCAACTTAAGGTTAACTACGCTCTGCAGAACACCCACCCGTCGAGGTGGGACAAGGGCTACGATGTTCTCTTTGGCATTCTTGATCTTACCGATTATCGCGGTAATATCGTCTTCGACATCGATGTAGATGACATCTTTTTTCATATCCTGAGCATTCGATTGAGCTTATCCTTCAGGGAGTCGGCTGCTTCACCGGTACCTACCATCGTATCATAACCGACCCTGAGAAGACCCATGGCTGTAACGAACGTATGATCGCCCGCCTTACCTGTTGAATCCTTAATGCCAGCCACCTGTTCGGGCGTAATTCTCTGTATCGTCGGCTCACGCGTAAAGGGCAGATCCTTATACCATTTGGTCTCTTTTAGGACATGAACGAGCGGCTGTAGACTAGCGCCACCGCCACAGAGCAGAACGTGGTTCGGTAAGTGGTCGATGGCATCGAATTCGCTGAGGGCTAGCTCAACTCCGTCGATCCAGACATCTAATGTCTTGGTGAGTGCTTTTAGGACCTTGGCCTTATCTGCCCCATTCATCTCGTCTTTATCGGTCAGGCCGACCTTGAGCATCTCCGCTCGATTGTAGTCGATATCCATCTCGGTCGCGATGGTCTTAGTAAAAGCGCGGCCTCCGATACCAAATGACTTGGTGCCTTCGACACCACCGTCGTTGATAACAGCGACGTCGCTTGTCCCACCACCGATATCGATTACGACTGAGCTAAAATTACTGCTCGCATCCGTACCAAGAAGTGAACGGGCCACGGCAAACGGTTCAGCGGCTACGGCTATGAGATCGAGATCAAGCTCTGAGGCAGTTCGCTCCAGTGCACCGATATGAACCATTGGGGCGAAAGCGGTATAGATTTGGATTGCCACGTCTTTACCCTGGAAACCGATCGGATTGCTGACTTTGTAGCTGTCGATGTGGATACTGACGATCGCGCTGTTAACGAGTTTGATCTCGACGTCTTCGTTGCCCGTCTCCCAGGCTACCAACTTGCGGACTTTGTCGTGGGCTCGCTCTTGGACCTTCTCGATGATGAACTCCATCTCGTCCATATCGAGCGGTTTGTCGGGTTCGGCGCGCTTGTATCTAATCGTATGTGTCAGTCCCTTGACCAGCTCGCCGGCTACTCCGACGACCGCCTGACGGACAGTCATCCCAGCCTGCTGCTCGGCATCGCCAAGAGCCTGTTCGCAGTTTCGGACGACGGCGGCAATATCGGCGATAGCACCTGAATGCATATCGTCGAGGCCTTGGTGAGCTTTGCCGGCACCAATAATCTCAATCGATTCCCCATCGATCCGGGCGATAAGAACTTTGACATATTCGGTTCCGATGTCGAGAGCAACAACATGTGCTCCGTCAGCACCTTTGCCGCCATTCGAAGGAATCGCTTTCTTCAGCTTGCCGAGAATCATCAGGGTCATTATACATCACCCCGCCTATTTTGTTTACGCTTGTACAAAGTGATGCGTACAGAGAAAGATCCAGAACATTGTAAGCGGCTACTTAGGGATGGAGCATAAGACTAACTCCACCAATACCTTGAGCATAGGCCGCCCTGGCCACATTCCTTGCTTCACTGCTTGCTCCATCAGCCTCTGGCGACCAGGCGGACATGACAGCGAGGCTGCCAGAATCCGCAGTAAGCCCTGTGGCCCCGACAAAACCAACTCCACGTAATCGTTCAGCAGTCCTGACACCCACTTCGTCGCCATATATCTCAGTCGACAGAGCCGAGGCACCTCCACCGAACGCAGCCGCCATACCCCCGAGCACGGCAACCTGCGCAACTCGCTCCAGCTGCGGAGCCTTGAGACGTTCTCGTGGGAGAAGATGTCCTTGCATGCCGAAGAGACAGACGTCAAGTTGAGGATCACCGTCGTCGACCTCGTGGAGGCGCGCTACTCCGAGCGGTTCGTCAGGCCTACAATCGACATCAGGCTCAACGATCGTAACAGCCCAGAGTCTAGCTGAAGCCTTACCTAATTCACGGATTCTCCTCGTAAGAAATTCGAGAGTGCGTCCTCTCGAAACAAAGAGAGGCCACTCCCCTGAGACATGCAGACAGTCGGCCATCGCTGTTGGCACGACTTTGTCCCACCACGCATACTTGGCGACGGCAGTTGACAGCCACACGCGATAGCCTTCAGTTGTATCGACTATCGCTATTTCTGGAGAAAAGGATGCGGTTTTAGTCATTACGCCCGAGGTTCAAAGCTAGTTCGTTCGCTAAAGGCTCGCCAGGCTGCGAGGCTGCGTTCACCAACCCTCCGTTCTGCCGCTGTCCGCGCTAAGCCTGCGGGTAAAACTACCAGCTCACATTGACGGTGACTGGGGTCGCCTAAATACCAATCGGTATTTTGCTCGGTTCTTGTAGGTCTGAAGCCGACTTCATCAAGCATGTGGGCCGCGTGGTATCCTGGAAGGCCGTCACCGTACTGACTCTGGACAACATGCGTGCCATTCCTACGAGATATTTCAGCCAAACCTCCGATGGCTCGCATGGCCACCTGAACCTTCGCCTCGTCATCAAGCCCTTCTATACCGAAGAGGGCAAGATCCAGTTGGTCGTTGACTACCTCATCCGCATCTGACGCAAGTCGTAGCCTGCCAATGCCGATAAGCTGACGGCCTGCTCTCCCACGGTCCATCTGAACTGCCCATGCACCCACTCCTAGTGACGCAAAACCATCCACGGCTCTACTCAGTAGCCTCGCTGATTCACCCCGCTCCCAAAGTGAGGCCACGCTACCTGCCTGCATCCAACATTCATCAGGTTGTCCAGGGAATTCTGCCGCACTCCAGTCGAGATCACTTTCGGCATGCCGGACTAGATGCACGCCTGGACCGTCTAGCGAGCTGCCTTCAACCAACAATCTAGTTTCTAGGGACATACTTTTCTCATTACCTTCCTCGCACCCGTTTAAGCAATCTTAAACCTATACTAGCTGTCCTGTCCAGTATAGAGTCTGGTTTCAAACGAGTGCGGCTTTGATCCGACGGACGCCGGCCGACGACGATTCCTCTTTGAGGATCTTGAATCTCTTACCACCTTCGGCAAGCTCAGAAGTGTTATCGACATGAGGACCACCACAAATCTCAAAGCTAAATGGCTTCTCTTCTCCATCAGCTTTCATCGTATAAACCTTGACCTTCTCACCATACTTATCGCCAAATGCACCCATCGCACCACGCTTGAACGCTTCATCAGTCGGCAGTTCCTCCCAAGTGACGGTCAGGCTCTTTTTGATCTGCTCGTTAACAATCTCTTCAATCTTGGCAATCTCTTCGGGAGTTACCTTCTCAGGATGACTAAAATCAAAACGGAGACGCTCCTCAGTAATGTTGCTGCCACGCTGGATGACATGGTCGCCAAGTACCAGACGCAAAGCTTTGTACATGAGGTGTGTCGCAGAGTGGTACTTACGATGCATGTCACTGCGGCCTTCGAGGCCGCCCTTGAATTGGCCTTTGAAAGCTGTCCGGCTGCGTTCTTTCTGAGCATCCATGGCATGCATGAAGTCGTGCTGCCAGTTCGGAGCGATCTTCACTTTATGACGACCAGCCTCTTCGAGGCTCAGCTCAGTCGGGAAACCATAGGTGTCATAGAGTTTAAAGACCGTCTCGCCATCAAGCTCAGTTTTGCCCTGTAGCTCTCGTTCAAAGTGTCTGACGCCTGCCTGAAGCGTCTGGCGGAAGAGTTTCTCTTCCTTAACAAGCGCATCAATGATCTGTTGCTTATTGGAAGTTACCTCCGGGTAATCCTTCTCGTAGAGACTGACAACGACTGGGACGACTTTTTCAAGTAGGCCGTTGTCGACGTTGAGATCAAAGGCAAAACGAACAGCCCTGCGGATCAGACGTCGCAGGACATATCCCTGCTCGTTATTGCTTGGTAGAACACCATCAACAACCAAGAAGACTGCACCTCGTAGGTGGTCGGCAATTACTCTCATTGAGGCTTCATTACCGAGATACATATGACCAGTCAGTTTCTCAAGTTCCTGGATGATCGGCCAGAGGAGACTGATCCTAAACATATCTCCACTGCCTTCTGCGGCTTGAGAGATACGTTCCAGCCCACCACCAAAGTCAACATTACCGGCGGGCAGTTTTTCGAAGCTATCGGCAGCGAAACCACCGTTAACCCGCTTGTAGGTCATAAAAACGCTGTTACCTACCTCAACGTAACGGCCACAGTCACAGTTTGGGTGACAGTGCTCTCCATAGGCCGGATCGTGTGGTATGTGCTCAAAGAGGTAGAAGACTTCGCTGGTCGGCCCACAAGGGTCGCCAACTGGCGTTGTCTTCTCGGGGCCACCACGGCTCCACCAGTTCTTCTTACCGTCATAGTAAAAGATCCGCTCACCATCCTTGACCCCCCGGGCCGCCCCATCAGTCTCTGAGCCAAGGTCTGCCTCAAGTGCATCGATCCCCTTTTCCTTGAAAAGTCGTTTCCATATCTCGCTGGACTCTTTATCCCGAGGAATTTCAAGCCTTTCGTTGCCTATATAGCATGTGACGTAAATCTTCTGAGGATCAAGACCAACAACCACGGTTAAGAATTCAAAGAACCATGGTAACTGTTCTTTCTTAAAGTAGTCACCGAGACTCCAGTTGCCAAGCATCTCAAAGAACGTGGTGTGACGATTATCCCCTATTTCCTCTATATCCTCGGCCCGAAAGCATGTCTGTGAGTCAGCAATGCGCTTACCTTCCGGGTGTGGTGCACCTAGTAGGTACGGCACCATAGGCTGCATACCGCTCCCAGTAAAGAGGGTGGTCGGATCGTCCTGCGGGACGAGATTGGCTCGTGGAATAATGACGTGCTGCCTGTCTTTTACGAACTTTAAGTACGCAGCACGGATCTCTTCAGCTTTCATACGGTCATAGTATACCTTAGCCAACAGATAGCATAAAGGGGTATAATGGGTGTATGAGTGAGAGACATTTGAGAATTGTCGGTGAACAAGATGGTGAAGTAGATCTGCAAGAACGCCAGCCGAGAGATTCGACATGGACCAGCATAGCTGGTCTTGTCAGAGCCGTGGTTGGAGGCCCGAGACTGGTGGGCGAAGCCAGTCCAAGTGACAGATGGCGAGGCACAGGTGGCACGGGTAACTACGATCAAACCATTGCTGTCATAGCTGGACGCGAAGCTGATCCGTCACCGCTGGCAAGACGCCTTAGGATTGTGGACGAACTATAATGACCCAGTACCATGAAAATCAACCTGGTCCAGATGGAGAACCGGGTATTGAGTCGCAGCCCGGGCTTGTTGGAAGGATAGTCCAAGTTAATGAAGATACATATCTTATATACCCGCCCGGTGGTGGCAATCCTGAAGAAGTTTCCGCAGAAGAGCTGATGGGTGCCGATATGATGTACGGAGATGGAATGCTTGGACTCAGATTGAGAGGAATTGGTCGAGCCGCAGCTGGTGCGGGCGATGAAGAGGAGCCACGACCGAGAATGACTATAGTTAATATGCCTGGTACGGATGAGCCGTATCTCTAGCTAAGCGGTAACAATTCCGCCGCCGAGCACCCTATCACCATCATAGACGACGACCGACTGGCCGGCCGCCACTCCCCGTACGGCATCGCGGAGTTTGACAACTGCCCTGCCATCATCAATAGCGATTGATGCTTTGACGAGTGGGCCTCGGTATCTTGCGCGAACTTGGTATGTCTCACTGGGAACCGGTTCATCGCTTATCCAGTGAAGCTGGTCGAGAGTTATCTCATCTTTCCAGAGATACTTATCGTCGAGATTACTCGTCACGTAGACGATATTCTTCTTCATGTCCTTGGCAACGACATAATATGGGAGGCCACCACCGATACCGAGACCATGACGCTGACCGATGGTGAAGAAGATGGCCCCATCATGCTCCCCAAGGATCTCACGAGTCCTGATGTCGACGATCTCCCCTGGCTGGCTCTCGACATAGTGCATCAAAAAGTCTTTGATACCGATCTCCCCGACAAAGCAGATCCCCTGCGAGTCTGGTTTGTCAGCGTTAACAAGGTTTAGCTCACCCGCTCTGCGGCGTACTTCGGTCTTTTTCAGCGAGCCGAGAGGAAAGAGTGTCTTCTCTAAGGCAGGCCTGTCGACGCGGTAGAGGAAGTAGCTCTGATCTTTTGAGGCGTCAAGACCAGTGAGAAGCTGGCCGCTCTCAACGCGTGCATAGTGGCCGGTGGCAATCAGATCGGCCCCCTGGGCCAGTGCCGTCTTGAGAAATAACTTGAACTTAATCTCTTGGTTGCACATAACATCTGGGTTTGGCGTTCGACCTGCCTTATATTCCTCGATCATATAATCGACGACCGTTTGGCGGTACTCATCCTGAAAGTCAAAGACCTTAAAGTCTATCCCGAGCTGGACTGCTACTCGCTTAGCATCAGCCAGATCTTCAGCCCAAGGGCACTGCATGCCTGGTAAGTCTTCGGTCCAATTCTTCATATAGACCCCGGTCACTCGGTATCCTTGGCCTTCAAGAAGAGCAGCCGTCACTGAACTGTCGACCCCACCACTCATACCAACAAAGACACTCTTAGATACGGGCATGATACTGTACCAGTACAAAAGTCGTTCGGAGGACCTCGCCAAGACCGATAGCCAGACTCTGTTCATGCAGCCACCAGGTCCAGCCTGCCCAGTCATTGTTATCTACTGAGGAACGATTGATGATCGCAACCTTTGAGCCAAGATAGTGTCGGAAGTCAACTTCAGCACGTCGCTGATGGTACGGTGAGGTAACTAGGATAATCGTCCTATAGTTATCGGCTTTAATGATCGAGGCCGTATCCTGAGCGTTTTCTTCAGTGTTATCTGAAGAACCTTCAACATCGACAACCTTTAACGGAATGCCGGCCGCTACAGCCTGGCGGCTCATAATGTCGGCATTGGACGGGCTCGAGGGATCCTTGGCTGCTCCCGAGAAGATGATCTGCGGAGCCCAACCCTCTTTATAGAGCTTGATTGCCTCTTTAGCCCGGGCAGTTGTGTCACCACCACTTATAGCCACGATAGCGCTGGCCTTTCGGAGACCATTCTGAGGACCAAGATAAGCTGGTACAGCAAAAGCAAACAAGCCAAACAGGACAATGACAACCAAGGCCAGTTTAATAAGATGGCGTCTGAGTCGCTCGATCCGAGTATGCTTATGGCGGCTCATCTCTCCAGCTCCGCGACAGCCTTAATAAGAATCTGAGCGGCCCTATCAATATCGGCCCCGGTCGTCTGACGCCCGAGGGTTATCCGTATACTGCCATCGACTGTCTCATCACTTAAACCCAGCGCGCTCAAGACATGCGAGCGTCGCTCCTTGTTAGCGCTGCAGGCCGCCCCTGTCGCAAGCTGCAGGCCGTACTCATCACAGAGCATTACAAGCCGTTCTCCGTCTAAACCAGGCCATGCCACGTTCAGTGTGTTTGGCAGACGATGCTTCTGATCACCACTAACGACCAACTGATCATCGTATCGCTCAGACAGTCGGTTCTGTAGAGAGTCACGTAGGCCGGCTTCACGCCGAGAAGCCTCCTTGCGATGGAGCTGGGAGTTCTCAAGTGCGACTGCCAACCCGATGATACCTGCTACATTCTCGGTACCACTTCTCAGACCACGCTCTTGGCCTCCTCCAACTATAAGTGGCTCTATCTGGACCTGCCCCTGGACAAAGAGTAAACCAACCTGCTTCGGGCCATACATCTTGGAACCGTTAAGTGTCATCAGGTCGACGCCGAGTCGTGCCGTATGCAGGTCTAGATACGGAGCGGCCTGGGCGGCATCGCTATGCAGATAGAGTGGTAGCTTGTTATGACTGAGCAGGCGCTGCCGGCGTACACCCTGAACGAGTTTAGCTACTTTTGACAGGGGTTGGATAGTGCCGGTCTCGTTATTGGCATAGCCAATGCTGATGAGGACCGTATTGTTGTCGATCAGCCCCGACAGCTTATCAAGATCGATCGTACCCTTGGCATTCACTGGGATAAGTTTATGGGTGTGGCGTTTGGCAGGTGCCAGGACTGTCTCATGCTCGATCGCGCCGACTAAGACATTGGCTTTTGGAAATTCAGTCATGACACCAGTAATCGCTAAGTTGTTTGCTTCAGCAGCTCCAGCCGTAAAGACGATTTCGGCAGGTTTGGCGCCAAGTGGAAGCGCTATTCGTTTCCGGACCTCTTCAAGATCAGCTTTAACCTGTCGAGCTGCCTGGTAGCTAGCCGACGGATTGTAGAAACGCCCCGATAAATAGGGAGTCATTGCCGCGGCCACCTCGTCATCAAGAGGTGTTGCTGCGGCGTAATCAAGATATATCGGCGTCTCCACGTCTCTATCCATTGTATCAAGTCCTGACAAAGAGATGTCTGACGGAGGGCCTTTAGGCGACCGCTTCGGCAAACGGCCGTTTGTAAACGTCGCGAGCGACCCTGAGAGTATACTGCCGGATAGCGTGAGCTAAGTTGTGCAGTTCCTGGTCGGTCACCTCCTGGTAGGGCTGGCCATCTTGGATCTTGAGGATCACGTTCGGGTGGATCTCGTAGCGGGTAGTGCACTCTTGGCGCTTGCCGGTTCGCGTATCAGTCCAGCTCTCGTACCAGATCCAGGTGTATTCATCGAGACAGAAAAATTCACGGGTGTGACCTTTTGGGATCGGCCCGAAGAGGTGGCGGCCTATCTCTGACTCTTTGGCAATCAGGTCCCGCTGGGTAAGAGCTCGCTTGAGGTTTGAGCCTGAAACAGTACCGACCGCCATGCTCAGCAGCTTGTTGCTGAGCTGATTGTCTTTTCGCTGTTTACGCTTTCGGCCAAACATCTTTAAATCTCCTAGGCCGCTCGGTCTAGGTGCTCCCTTCGCAGGGTGTTAACGACGACATTACTGTCATGGCCGATTACCGCCAAAAGCTGTTGGCGGTAGATCTCTCGAGGATCGGGCACCACCTCGGGTCGTGCGATAAAAGCTGGTGAATGCATCTGTGTCCAAGCCTGTGCTGGATCGGTCGGTTCAGCCGGAAGTTGTTCCCGATCAGGACCAGTCTGTTGGTCGGTCTCGTGAAGAAGTGACGCCTCAAGCGCAGCAAGCTCTTCGTCGATTCTTGTGTGATCTAAGTTGTCTTCTGGTCCAGAAGTGGGAAGGGTTGCTGCAGTAGCTGTGTCTACCATGTCATGCAGTCTCAATCGTTTAAGATAAATAGTTCCTGTGCGTTCTGTGAAGTAATGGCCGCAATTTGCTCTATAGGCTGGTTGCGTTCCCTCGCTATAAAGTCCGCTACCAACTCCACATTCGCCGGTACGTTTATGGTACCACGTTTAGGTACTGGAGTCAAATAGGGAGCGTCGGTTTCAAGCAGCAGGCGCTTCTCCGGGACAGAGATCAGCAGGTCACGCTGCTTGGCATCCTTGGTGAAAGTCACGATACCATTGACACCAATATAGAGGTTATGCGATAACCCTCGCTCCATATTGGCCCGATTATCCGTAAAACTGTGCAAAACACCCCTGATACCCCGATATGATTCGAATATCTTCCAGAAGTCGTCAAAGGCGTCACGGACATGAAAAACGATAGGGAGGTTGTGCTCGAGAGCCAATTCAATTTGTTGGCGGAGCAGCCTCTGCTGATCGAGTTTGGGTGAATGCAGGTAAAAGTAGTCAAGCCCACACTCCCCAACCGCCACCACTTCCGGCTGGCCAGCCAGCTTGACGAAGTCAAGCCACTCCCCCTTTTCAGTTGCCGCTTCATGAGGATGAATGCCGATGCTGGCAAAACAGCCCTCATGCTCTTGGGCAAAGGCTACTGCTTCTTGGCTATCGGCAACACCGGTGCCGACACAGAGCATACGAGTTACACCGGCCGCAAAGGCGTCGGCTAAAACGGCATCAATGTCAAACTCATAGTGGCTGCTATGGATATGGCAGTGGGTATCAGTGAGCACCATGCTTATGGCCAGCCCTAGCGTCCTTGGTATGCAGGTAGATCTTGGGGAAGAGAACGCCCTCGTAGGGCTTGACGACCTCTTTCTCGAAGGTCGCCTTAATGGCCGCGGAGGTGTTGGGCAGAAATGGAAGTAACATTTGGCTGATCTGCAGCAACGAGCTGACCGTATAGGCGAGAACTTCTTGGAGATGCTGACCATCCTCGGCTTTGGCAATCTCCCAGGGCTTCTCCTCGTCGATGTATTGGTTGAGCCCTTTGACGAGCACCCAGAGATAATCAAGTGCTTTATCTAATCGCAGATCGGCCATTGCTTCTTGATACGGCACCGTGTCATGTGAGGCCTCAGGGATTATCCCGATCACCCCTTCCTGGTAACGGTTGATCATCGAAGCGACTCGTTGGACAAGATTACCAAGCTCGTTTCCAAGCTCGTTATTGTAGGCGTCTTCAAAACGCTCCCAGGTAAAATCACCGTCGCCCTGGGTTGGGATGTGACGCAGGAAGTAGTAGCGGAAGGCGTCGATACCGTAATCCTTGACGATGTCTAGAGGCGAGATAACGTTGCCGATCGTCTTGCTCATCTTCTGGTTGGCTACCTGAATGTGACCATGGACCAGAAGCTGTTTGGGTAGCGGCAGGTCGAGCCCCATCAACATGGCCGGCCAGATAACGGCGTGAAAACGGATGATGTCTTTGCCGACGATCTGAATGTCTGCCGGCCAGAAAGTCTTGAAGTTCTCACCACTCGGATAATCGAGAGTGGTAATGTAGTTCATAAGGGCTTCGAACCAGACGTACATAACCTGTGACGGATCACCTGGTACGGGGACTCCCCACTTGAGGCGCTTGGCCTCGCGACTGATGCTGATATCCTCAAGGCCGCTGTTGAGCAGGGCCATTACTTCGTTCTTGCGAACAGCTGGGACGACCTTATATTCGTCTTTGGCGATGGCCTCTTTGATCTTGGTCCCAAACTCGGTCAGCTTGAAGAAGTAATTCTCCTCACTGATCTTGACGTAGGGCTTGTTGTGATCCGGGCAGACTCCTTTGTTGGTCTTGTATTGAAGCTCAGTCACAAACTCTTCATGACCGACACAGTACCAGCCGGTGTAGCTCTTCTTGTAAATATAGGGTTCGAGCTTCTTCCAGATCAGTTGAGCGGCTTTGACATGCTTCGGCTCGGTCGTTCTAATCCAGTAGCTGTACTCGATATTGAGAGCTTTGGCAAAATCTTTCCAACCAGGGACCATCGAGTCAACGTATGCCTGGGTTGCCTGGTGCTGTTCGGCAGCCTTCTCGGCAATCTTCTGGCCATGCTCGTCGCTACCAGTGCTGAAGAAGACGGCGTAACCCTGCATCTGGTAATAACGGCTAATTGTATCGGCTAGAACGTAATCGAGCGCATTGCCGACGTGCGGCAGAGCGTTGACGTACGGAATAGCAGTGGCAATATAGAATTTCTTCACGGTGATAGTCCATTTCTATCTAAATTTAAGAGGTAATTAAACTGGTGTTTAAAGATTTTGGGCGCCAAGGCCCATCATACCCATCGTGCTTGTGGGCTGAGTAGAGAGATTTAGATAGAAATATCCCTGAGGCATTACTCTCCTACCATACCCCAGTTAAAATAGAGAGTCAAAGGGCATTTGCTTGACAAGGTGCCTAAATCGTTCTACTAATGTTCCAAAGCTAACTGGTAAACGGCGCACAGATATGATCGACGACCACGAACGCGCACCATCACCAGACCCAACCGCACTCGCAAGAGAGCTTGAACGGCGTGGCGTGATTAACCCGGCGACACAACTTACCGCCCGGCTCCCGGCAGCCCATACATGAGAGGCCGATCTAGGGTCAGATCGCAGGGTTTTTAAACTCCCGAGTCAATCCGGCCCATTCTTCGAGGGTTAGCTCCTGCGCTCTTGCGTCGGGACGAATGTGAGCACTCTCAAGTAATCGATCGGCCTGATCTTTGCTAATAGCCAGGCCGCCACTGAGGCTACTGCGCAGTTTCTTGCGCTTTTCAGAGAAGCCCGCCCTAACAACTCGGAAGTACTCTTTTGGAGTAATATCCGAGAAGAGTGGTGCTTCTCGAAGCCTGAGAGCTACGACCTGAGAGTCGACCTCTGGGGGCGGCTTGAAGAGGCCGGCCGGCACGATCGGACCGAGCTCTACGTCAGCATAAAACTGTGCGCTGACGCCGAGAATCGAGAGGGAACCCGGTTTGGCAGTGAGTCTCTCGGCTACCTCTTTCTGGATAAGCAAGACTACGATCGTGGGCCTATTTGGGGCCTCCAGAAGCGTTCTAATCAGCTTTGAGGTTAGATAGTAGGGTATGTTGGCCACTACCTTGTAGCCGGTCGGAAGTCGTCTCAGATCGAAGGTGAGTATATCCTGCTCGACCACCTCGACATTGTCCGCGTCCACTCTGGCTTTAAGAACGTAGGCCAGATCCCTATCTAGTTCTACGGCGACCACATGCCTGGCTTGTGCTGCCAACAGCCGCGTCAGACTGCCTGGACCCGGGCCAATCTCAAGGATGGTGTCTTCTTTGGTGACGTGAGCTAGTCTGACGATTGCCTTAAGGCTCTCCTGGTCGTTGAGCCAGTGTTGTCCGAGAGACTTCTTGGGAGTATCCATTACCTAATCCAACTGCAATGTCTTCAGACCGGTATCACCGTCAAACTGCCGGACTAGCGGCAGTTGGAAGGCGTGGATGAAGAGCTCACAAGTACCACCAACGACCAGACGTTTAACGTGGCCGCCGATTGGCTCGAAGTCGTCACCAGAGAAGACTCCGTGTAGATGAACGACTGGCTCACCTTTATCGTCGTGAGCAATCGATCCTTTTAGAGAGTCGATCTCACAGATTGACGGGTATGTCTGCCATTTGTAGTTCTTCTTATCGAGGTCGTAAAAGCCGATTTCAAGCTCCATGGCCCCTCCAATCCCCTCTACCCAGCCGCTCTTGACACCGCTCTGCTCAATAAAGTGGAGTAGCTTTTCAACCAGCTCTTCACCCTTCTTGAGCACAATAATGTAGTTGTAGCCGTCAAATCGGTAGTTCATACGCTTACTCTAGCACAGAACGGTGACTACCAGCTGTGGTCAGCAGCCCAGTGAGAAGCGGCAGCCTGCCAGCCACCATAGGCACTGTTGGCATAACTCGTACACCACTCGAGCTGGGTGACCGGGTTAGTAGCCCAGTCTGAACCCGCAGAGGCCATCTTCCACGCTGGTGTCGACTGACAGAGACCATAGCCTATGTATGATGTCGGGGTGCCATGATAGGCCGGGCAGCCACCGTACTCACCCTGCCACTTGGTCGGACACCAACCACTCTCGTGGGTAATAATGTAGCTCGCAGCACTGTAATCTGATGCCGAAATACCTGCATCAGCCATCAGCTGAACCTGATCTGCCGAGACGTCACCGACGCCTTCGTGAACAACTTCTGGGACAGCCGGAGTTTCAACGACAGTGTTGAGGACCTGCCTTGAGACCTCTTGGCCATTCTGGGTAGTAATCTCGTAGGTGACCACCTGCTGACCGTTTTTCCCCTGTTGGGTGATATTGCTGTAACCTGCCGGTTCGTTGACGTCGGCAACAGTCTGGATCGCGAATGGAATAGTCTGTTGAGTTGTCACCACCTCTGAGCCGTTATGAACAAGATTGACCGTCATTCCAGTACTGATGGGGGTATCGACAGGAGTCATCAGCTGGTCGCCTTGCTTCATGGTGATATTCTGAGAGGCCAAGAACTCACCGACTGTCTTCGCCTGAGTCCTGACGGGGACAGGGTTGCCATAGAGATCGAATGTGAACGGAGTGGCTCGATTAATGGTCACCTGTACGCCAGCATTACCGGCTTCAACAAAGTTATTAATCAGATTCGTTGAGGTCGTATCCTGAGGATAGAGACTCAAGCCGGCAGCAGCGACAATATCCTGAGGTGTCTGAGCAGCGGTCATGACGGTGTACTTGTTGGTGCCGTCAATGACTTCGACAGGGCGTGCAGTGTAGATGTTGACATTGTAGTCCGCACCGAGAAGAACGGTATCTTCAGATGGCTCAACAAGATCGTACTTACCAACAGGGATATGCACCTCGTTCAAGAGGTCACCGACCGTCTTAGCGTGGGTAGCAAACGTCTGGTTAGAGCCGTTATCGTAAACGGTTACGTAGGTCAGGTTGTCGGCCTGGGCCTGGTGATGAGGGAAGAAGATGATCAGAGAAGCAACTGTAATTACGAATAATGCCGCAGTTACAATGCTGAGGTAGTTGCGTAGCACTCTCTTAGATGTCTTCTCACACAAAGTCATAAGAGCTAACAATGAGTATAGCAAATTGGTACTCATTACGAAAGAATATTATAGAATATGATAATGTTTATGTCAATACTTCAAACAGCCCGCCCGCCTCTGTTGAGTGGTCACGGCTAGGGCCTAATCTCTGATCAAATCGGTCAGAGAAGGCCCGCTATAAAGTCGAAGTCCTCGCCAAGGGTATTGTGTTCGGTGTCTCTGACAATGACCTGGAACTCGGCTGACCGAGCGAATCGACGGAGGTTTTTTAAATAGATCGGACGATCCCTCAGGCCAACAACAAGGGTGACCTGTGTCGTCAAGCTCTTGAGGTCTTCGATGCTTGACTGGGCTTCAATGACATTCCTCAGAGAGCGACTCCGGGACTCAGCAGAGGGCTGTAGGGCTGCTTTCTCTACTCCGTACCAATCAAGGGGTATCTTGCGCTTGAGAGCCTCTCTGGCAGGCTTGGTGCGCAAAACAGGCCAGATGAGTCTGTGAAGGCCCCAATAGAAACCTGCCCGATAGAGGAGGTTCGTGCCAGCCAGCTCCCGCCTCGCCTCCTTGGCGTCGCTGAAGACAGGCATGTTGAGTAGTAGCAGTCTATCCGTTGGCTGGTCTCGGACTGAGGCGTATCTGAGGGCTAACAAGGCGCCCATAGAGTGACCGATAAGTAGGATGGGGTCGTCCAGATTGTGGTGGGCCAGCGTTCGCTTGATAGAGGCGATCTGGTCGTCGTAGTCGTAATCTGACTCCTTGGGCTTTGGAGAGTTACCAAAACCGAGCAGATCCATGGCCACGACGGTGTAGTCTTTCTCGAGAAGACCCCGAAGGTCATCCCAGTAGTGAAGCGAGGACAGATAGCCATGGAGCAAGACCACCACTGGGCCATGCCCGGAGATCTTGGTGTTGAGTAGAGAACCGCTCGACCTACTCATCCACCTCTGTCTTAAACCGAGCTTTCAGTTTGGCTCTGGTGTATTCCGAGAGAGACCCGAGGAAGAGCAGTACGGCTATGAGGAAGATGAGGAGACTCATCTGTCCAAAGATATTGACCACCAACAGATAGATGATAAAGGTTGCGGAGCCACCAATAAGCAGTCTTTTCGAGGTGCTCATGCCACTATTATACGTCAGATTATCTGGGTTCATAAGATAGCACCCCATATCCTTGCCATTGGATCGATTTAGTGTAACAATCGCTATACGCAAAGTAACTCGGAGGTAGACATGGCAAGCAGCACAGGGCATCTCGAACAGGGCTCAGGCCCAGATGGAGTAGCAGAGCGACCGACAAACCCTGATAGGCAGAGACTCTTCCGGCGCCTCGGTTGGATGGCTACATCTGCGTTCATGTTGGCCTCTCTCTATACAGGGGCAATGATCGAAAAGTTCCGGTTCGCCAATCAGGTACTCGGCAGTGACCAAGTGAGCGGACAAGAGGTATCGTATCTTAAGCACGCCCAAGAGACAGCCTTCATCGGCGGTCTGGTAGGTGTAGCCATCGCCGGCCTCGCACTGACAGGCGCAGCTGTCGCATTCGTAAAATCCCGTCAACAACCCAGCCCATCACCTGAAGTGCCTGCAGCAACTTCCTAAACCTGTCTAGAGTCTCTCGAGAGGAGCAAAATGGACGTTCAGCTTCTTGACTCCCCTACCCCTGAAATCAATACTGATTGTCTCCCCATCGACGGCCACTATCTTGCCCGGGCCAAATAGCTGGTGGCTGACGGAATCGCCAATCTTGAGATCTATCTGTTCCTCAGGTTCTACTCTGGGTTCTTGAGATCCAAAGAGGAACGGCTCGGACGAGGCACCTGTAAAAGCCGAGCTGGTGAAGATCTCGCTGGGCACCACCGTTGCATCTGGACCGACGTCGGCCAGAAAACGAGAAGGGGGATTATGCTGGGTGGTGCCGTAGAGCATCCTCGAGGCGGCACTGATCAGATGGAGTTCTTCTCGCGCTCGTGTCATACCGACGTAACAGAGGCGCCGCTCTTCTTCCATCTCTTGGGCATCGAAGAGGGCTCGAGTATGAGGGAAGACACCCTCCTCCATACCAATCATGAAGACGACCGGGAACTCCAGCCCTTTGGCACTGTGAAGCGTCATGAGCATGACCGCGTCGGCGTTGTCCTCCACCCTATCCAGCTCTGAAATAAGGGCTACCTCCTCAAGAAAACCGGCCAGACCGACATCTTCGTACTCTTTTGCTACAGAGAGAAGCTCTTTGACGTTCTCAAGGCGCGTCTCTCCCTGAATCAACCCGTCGTTAAGATAGTCCTCGTAGCTGGTTCGTTTGATAACCGCCTCGATTAACGCTCCCAGCTTGGCCTCTTCGGCATACTCGTGGAGACGTTCAAGGAGTTCACCGAATTCTGCAAAGGCTTTCTTTGACCTTGCCTGCAGCGTCGGGCAGTCATCAACCTCTGTAAGGGCGGTAATGACAGTCATATCTGTCTGGGCCTGCCAGGCCAGGAACTTATCTACTGAAGTGGGTCCGAGGCCCCGTGAGGGTACGTTGACGATTCTCTGAAAGCTGGCCCTATCTGAGGGCTGGTAGATCAGCCTCAGATAAGCGACCAGGTCGCGTATCTCCTTACGGTCGTAAAAGCGCAAACCCCCGACCATCCGATAGGGGACACCGGCCCGAATGAAGACCTCCTCAACTGCTCGGGACTGGGCATTGGTCCGGTAGAGGACGGCGAAGTCACCGTATCTGGAGATACGGGTCTCAACGGCCACTTTTACCCTGTTAGCGATTAACTCACCCTCGTGGCGCTCGTTAATGGCATAGTCGATGTGGACCGGCTGGCCAGCACCTGCCTTGGTCCAGAGCTTCTTATCTGAGCGTTGTTCGTTCTTGGTAATGACCCTATGGGCTGCATCGAGAATATGCTTGGTTGAGCGGTAGTTCTGCTCCAGCTTGATCACCGTCGTATTGGGGTAGTCACGCTCGAATTTTAGGATATTGCGAAAGTCGGCCCCACGCCAGGAGTAGATTGACTGCCAGTCATCCCCGACGACACAGAGGTTGTGGCTGTCGTTAACGAGTAGCCTGATCAGGTTGTACTGGGCACTGTTCGTATCCTGATACTCGTCGATCATGATATAGCGGAAACGTTCCTGCCATCTGGTGCGTATCTCTTTAACCTCCTTAAAGAGTCGGACCGTTTCAAGCAAAAGATCGTCAAAATCAAGGGCTGAAGCGGTCTTGCGAATACGCTCATACACTGGGTAAACCTTGGCAGCCGACCTCTGTAGTGGCAGACTGGCAGTCTCTGCGTACTCATCAGGACTGATCAGTTCGTTCTTAGCCGAGCTGATTAAAGAGGCGAGTGACCTGGGAGTGGTCGCCTTATCTGTAATCCCCACCTCTTTCATGGCCTGTTTGACAGCCGTCAGCCTGTCATCCTCATCGAATATGACGTAGTTTCGTGGGATATTGATCTGTTCCCCGTCCATCCGCAGAATTCTGACACAGATCGAGTGGAAGGTCCCCATATAAGACATAAAGGAACGCTCGGAGGCCAACCGTTCATTACCGATAAGGATAGCCAAGCGAGTCCGCATCTCTTTGGCCGCCTTATTGGTGAAGGTAACGGCCAGGATAGACTGGGGCGCTGTCTGTTTCTGAGCTATCAGATAGGCAATCCGATGAGTCAGGGTCTTGGTCTTACCTGAGCCCGCTCCGGCCAGGATAAGGACCGGCCCCTCGGTCTGAAGAACCGCTTTGGCCTGTTCTTCATTCAGCTGGTCTAGCAGTTGTTGCACGAGAAGATTGTATCAGACTCCAACCAATCAGGTGGTCAGTCTTACTTCTTTACGTAGGCTAGATAGTAGTAGACACCGAGAGCAATGACCGCCAGACAGATAATAATGATCAGAACCCATTTGAGCGGAGATGACTGCTGCTTCGGTTTGCCGCTTGGAGCAGTACTGAGCGGTGTGTGATACTGCTTGGTGTCAAAGAGGTCAACAGAGTGATCGGCCTCTTCTCGGGGAACCTGCGGTGTACTTGGGCTAGCCATCGAATGGGGGCCCTCTGGGAGCAACCTGTCGGGTTCGTCGAGAGGTTCAGAGCCAGTCTCGTTCTTGGATGGTTCGTGCAACGGCTTGGCTTCGGCTTTAACCTCTTCTTCTCTCTCTTCAATCTCGGTAGCAGTTGGTAGGTCTACCTCTGGGGCGGGTGCAGTTGACAACTTGTCAGCGGCCTCTGTCTCATCGGTTTCAAAAGCCTTCTTCTCTTTACCAAGATCCTCAGCAAGTGCATCAGAGATAGCTCCTTCACGCATTGCATCGGTAGGTGGTTTGGCGGGTTCACTAACAGGTTTGTCTTCTTCCTCGGGCGGCTCTATGCGGGCCAGTACTTTATGCCCTTCGTCGTGGTCACCGTGCCCAAACAGGGAAGACAGGTGAGGGCGCTGGTCGTGGTGAGCAACTTCTACCTTTTCAGATCTGCTAGCCGGACGCTCATCCTCACTGACTCGGCTGGATAACGAAGATGGCTTGAGAGTCCTGCCAGTCCGAGGTGGTAGCGGTCGAGGAGGTGCGATATCGTGGATGATATCATCTCGGTAGTTAAGCGAGCGCCGAGGTTCCAGATGGATAGGGGGTGCTGAATGGTGCCCTTGAGGTTTCGGGAGAACAGACACGGCTGGTCTGTTAGGTGCATCAGCTACCACCTCTTTCTCAGGTACGGGGGTCTGCTCAAGTTGAGAACTACCATCTGTTAGAGCGGGTACCTGAGAAGGACCACGCTTGCGTTTCTGCATATAGCCACTCACCGCTTTATCTAATTCGTCAAAGTCTAAATCGCTGGCCACGTCTTTACCCTTTCTCCTATGATTCACCGACCGCAAGGTGGGTCTTCTCTACTATCTGTGCGAAACTGTTGTAGTTGAGGCTAGCTCCTCCGACGAGGGCCCCATCTATACTCTCTCTGGCCACATAGGCTACGATATCATCTGGTGTCACGCTGCCCCCATAGAGAATTCTGACCATCAGTGAGGCAGGGGCACCGTAAAGTGACTTGATCTGAGATCGTATCACATCGATTGCCTCAACAGCATCATCCGGGCTGTCTTCTTTACCGGTACCGATCGCCCAGACTGGTTCGTAGGCGATGACGATCTCTTTAATCTCATTACGGGTCAGGTGCATCACCCCTGTCGTTATCTGATCGTGCAGAACCGCCTTCATCTCGCCGTCCCTGCGTTCTTCGCCCGTCTCACCGACACAGAGAATCGGCGTCAGACCGTTTCTAACAGCGGCAGCTACCTTCAAAGCGATCTCTTTATCCGTCTCGCCAAATACATGACGGCGCTCAGAGTGGCCGACGATCACATACTTGACCAGGCCGCGAAGCATGGTGGCCGAGGTGGCCCCCGTATAAGCGCCCTCGTCTCGATGATAGCAGTCCTGGGCCCCCAATTTAAACTTATGGTTGTCTATCTGCAAGGAGAGCGATTGGAGGGCGATGAAATTGGGACAGAGAACGACTTCGACATTCGTGAAGGTCGGGACCCGCTCCTGAAGACGGTGCAGAAAAATGCTGGCCTTGCCAACATCAAAGTGCATCTTCCAGTTCGCGACAATCAGTTTCTTGGACATACCCACCAATGAACTTACGCTTCTTTGTCTTAATCCTACTATGTTTTAACGGGCTTGACCAGACGCTTCAGCCGATGAGAGCTAGCGGTCCATCAATGCCTCTACCCCTGGGAGCTTCTTCCCTTCCATCAGCTCCAGGCTGGCTCCACCTCCGGTCGATATATGATAGAAAAAGGCGGCCGGATCGTGATGATGAGCGGTTGCCCAGCCAAGAACAAAGTCAGCCGTATCACCTCCGCAGATCAAGGTGTCAACTTGCTGGCGTCGAGAAGCCAACGTCGCAGCGACCGCGTTAGAGCTGTCAGCAAACTGAGGCAGTTCGGCGTAACCGAGCGTGCCGTTCCAGATGACAGCCCTCGAGGACTCTATGGCGGCCACGATCTGCCGGGCAGTATGCTCGCCGACGTCAAGGATCTTATCGTTGGGCGTAACGTTATCGAGACTGACCTCTTTTCTGACTGCATGCGGCTCAATCTCTGGAGCTACGGCGACATCACGGGGGAGGATGAGATGGGTTGAGCAATCAGGACACGACTCGCACTGACAGGCGTTATTCTGACGGCACCACTTCTTACAGAGTTTGTGCATCAGGGTTGCCACCGCATCCCCGCCATCCTCATCATAGAAACTCGTACCTATCTCGTTGCCGTTATAGAACTTGAGGAAGGTGTTAGCGATCGCCCCACCGATGACCATGATGTCGGCAACATCGATCATATTACCGATCAGATCTATCTTATCAGCCACCTTAGCGCCACCCATAATGACCGTCAGCGGGCGCTTCGGCTGATCGAGGGCTGAGCGGATGGAGACATATTCCTTCTCAACAAGCGGTCCGGCGACACTCGGCAGGCGGTGGGTAATGGCAACGGTCGAAGCATTGGTCCGGTGGACAACCCCGAAGCCGTCCTGGACGAAATATCTGGCCCCGCTATCGTGAGCCAGCCTTGTTGCGAAAGCGAGATCGTTCTTCTCTTCGCCCTCGTGGAATCGCAGGTTCTCGAGTAGAATGACATCACCTGGGTTCATCTTAGCGACAGCCGAGACGACCTGGTCCCCTACACATTCGGGTACGAACTTAACTTCCTGGCCAAGTAGCTTGGTCAGCTCAACGGCAACCGGCGCGAGGCTCATCGAGGGAACGGTCTTGCCCTCAGGTCTTCCAAGATGTGAACAGATAACGATCTTTGTTTTCAGGGCAAGGAGCGCCTTGATGGTTGGGATTGACTGGGTAATGCGATAGCTGTCATGGACCTGGCCGTTTGCGGCGACAGGTACGTTATAGTCGGCTCGAAGAAGAATCGGCATGCCGGTCAAGGGGATATCTTTTATCGTACGCTTAGGAAAGTCTGTCATAGCGCACTTCCATTAAAGCATAAGCGTTCGTTAGCCAAAAGGATTTCCGACTCGAGTTGTGGGTCTTATCACACGAACAGAGGTGAGACAGGTGCGCTTTTCACAAGCTTCGTGTAGAATACATAAGCAGTAAGAAGTAGGGAGTTAATCGTAGTCTAGATGACGGCACGCTTACCCGTACCCGGAGGTGACAGCGGTAATTGGGGTGCTATCCTCAACGACTTTCTTGAGGTTTCCCTCAACTCTGACGGCACTCTTTTGCCGACCGCCCTACAGACAGCTGGAGTCGTTCTCTCTAGTGGTACGCCGAGTGGAGATCTCGCAGGCACTTACGCTGCCCCGTCGGTCGCCAAACTAAGTGGTGTCAGTATCAGTGGCACTCCTTCTGCCGGTCAAAGCCTCGTGGCCACCTCCAATAGCGCAGCGACATGGAGCAGTGTCTCGGCGGGATCGACCGACTGGATCAATGTCAAACTGTACGGCGCCAAAGGCGACGGCAGTACCGACGATACAACCTCGATCCAGAACGCCATCAATGCCGCGACTGCCGGTCAGGTTGTCTACTTTCCCCAGGGAATCTATGTGACTTCCAAGCCTCTCGTTCTTCAAAAAGCCGTTGTACTTATGGGGACACGGGGCAGCACCGCCTCCGGTTATGATGCCAGCATCGATGCGGGCAGTATCATCAAGCCTTCTGCCGGTTGGACCAACCCGACCTATTCAGCCTACGCCTCAGCCGCTATCCTGATGCTCGATCAGACACCTGGCACAGGTGGGGCAACTCCTGGCATTGCCCTCCGAGATATCTGGGTTGACGGTACCAACTCCCCCGCTAGCGTCGACGGTATTGCCTCGTTTGGCCAGCTCCAATCGGTCAGACTCGACGCAGTCGGCGTCTACAAAGCGACCGGTAGAGGTATCGCTCTCTACCAAGACAACGGTATTTCGCCCGACGGCTGGCATATGAATAACTGCCTGGCCCAAAACTGTGGCAGTGATGGTTTCTACGGCTACTTTATCGACACGGTCGCTGTCGACTGCCACGCCCAGTCGTGCGGTGGAGACGGCATAGTTTCGAAGGGCAGCAATAACAGATGGATCAGCTGCAGGGCCGACCTCAATACAAACGGCTACACCGTCGATAACCCCGGTGGAGGTGGTTATGAAGATTCTAATATATTCGTCGGCTGTGGTACCCAGAGGAACCAACACAATGGTATGAATATCACCAACTCATCCGTCGGTGGCAACGCCAAGCGTTCACCAGTTATAGTGAGCGGCTGCATATTCAGCGAAGATGGTGTTAACGGCGGATCCGGCGGAGGTGGTTACGCGGGCATATCCGTAACGGGCAATAACATCGTCGTTATCGATGGCTCCAGCGTTACCGTGGGTACTGTTGACGTAGTTGGTGGTTGTCCACAGTACGGTCTGGCAACCGCAGCTGGTGGGGGTGTGGGCGGTACGCCAAGTATCACTATGAACACCGGCATGCTCAACTACGCCTCAGGTGGTTCGGCTATCAATGACGCTGCGCCCTCGAACTATCTGGGGATTGGTCCGAGCGTCATAACGGTCAGCGGCTACCAGCCGAGCGCCTCTGCGATCTCAGCTCCCTATCTCGCCAATATCTCGGGCCAGAGTCTGACGATTCAAGGTACTACGAGCAGCGTTCGAGGCGGGCTCATGCAGATAACGCAGCTGCAGTCCGGCCCAACACAACCTGGCATCAACTTGACTGGTCAGGCTGTCAATGATGGCCTCCTAGCCACTATTGTTAGCGGTGATACCAACTCACGTGTCCGCTTTAACGCTGACGGCAGTCTGACGTGGGGTAGTGGTTCGGCCAATGGAGACACGAAGATCCAGCGTATCGGTAACGGCCAACTCCAGATGACTGATGGAGGAGCCGGTTACTCACCTCAACTTAAGATAGCGGCGTCGACTTCCAACGCCACTTCGCCTCTCTTGCAGATACAGAATAACACCGCTGGCGATCTCGCCTACAACGTCCAGGTTTCAGGTGACTCAAGCAGTCGATATAGGGTTGACTCCAACGGTGAGATGAAATGGGGACCGGGTAACGCCACTCAGGATACGGACTTGTACAGGTCGGCTTTAGGCACCTTGAAAACCGATACAGCTTTTGTTGTCGGGACTTCGCTGACAGCTGGCTCCGTAGCAATCTCAGAGGGTGCCTCAGGCGGAGACGTTCTCAAGATCACCAATACTACTTCGGGACCAACTGACTCCAACGTCAAGATCGTCAGCGCCGCTAGCGGTGACAATGCCTTCGGCGCCAACGTCAGCGGGGATACCAATAACCGTTTCAAAATAGACTCGACTGGCAAGATGCAGTGGGGCACCGGCAGCGCTAATCAGGATACCGACTTGTATCGAAACGGCAGCGCATTACTCCAGACCGACGGCGCATTTACAGTCGGCACGTTACTAACAGCGGGCCAGGTAGCAATCTCGGAAGGAGCGGCGTCTAGCGCTGTTCTTAGGGTTACGAATACGACCTCCGGACCAACCATACCCGTTACTCAGATAGTCGCAGCCGCTTCGGGCGACAACTCCGTAGGCATCGAGGTAAGCGGCGATACGAATAATCGCTTTAAGATCGACTCGACCGGCAAGATCCAGTGGGGTTCCGGTAGTGCTAATCAGGATACCGATCTGTATCGAGCCTCTGCAGGAGTACTGCAGACAGATAACAGCCTGACAGTCAGTGGCACTACGACCTCTCAGGTGGTGACGTCCTCGGGCCTAACGGGTGCTGTCAGCCCGTCGAGATACGTCGGAGCGACGGCTTCAGGCCATCCAACCTCCGGGACATTTAATACCGGGGATTTTGTGGTTGACCAGACCGGCACCTTCTGGATATGTACAAACGGCGGCACTCCCGGCACATGGAGCTCATCGACAGCTGGGGGCACTATAGATACAACTGCTACGGATATACAGCCTGATGGGACACAGGCGGCAGGTTCAATCGGCAAGGCGGCCGACGCCGGCCATATTCATCCGACTCTTTACGGTGTTAAGCCGACAGTTGCATTGGCCCAAACCATCCCTAGATGGGCCGCCACTGGAACCGGTTCTGCAGGCACATCCGGCACGCTCTACGTGACAAGTATTAACATCATGTCCGGTGTGACAATCAACAATATCTCACTGGCCACAGACACGACTACAGCCTCTGGAGTTACTCATGGTTGGTACGTTCTTCTCGACAATAACTTAGTGGTACGAGCAGTCACCGCCGATCAGACGGGTGGAAACTGGGGGACGGCGAGTACTTTTGTCACCTTGGCTACAACCGCCAGCTACACGACTACCTATACTGGGCAATACTACGTAGGTGTCATGGTTGCCGCAACGACTATGCCAACATTTTGCGCCGGATCCACTATTCGAAACCCCGTCTACAACCTCACTCCGATCTACAGTGGATCCTCGAGTTCTGGACAGACCACACCCCCGTCGACCGGCACAACCATGGCCAGTCTAGTTGGTGGTGGTAACCGCAACTATTACGCCTACCTGAGCTGATAGCTATTCGAGAACACGGACTTTGATTGTGTCAGTACCGCCGATGAGTCCTGGCTGCTTTCCCGATACAATGACGACGCGGTCGCCTTTCTTGAAGACCTCTTTCTCTTTCAGCCACATAGCCAAATCAAGGCCGGCCGAGACGCCATCCGGACGCACAAACGCCATCGTCCCGTAAAGAAGGGCCAGCTCCTGGCAAACCCGCTGGTTAGATGTCACCGCTACGATGGGCATATGGGGGCGACGAGAGGCGACCATACGCGCCGTCTTACCGGATTTTGTCTCAACAACGATAGCAGCCGCATTAATTTCGTGAGCCAGTGCCATGACCACATCGCTGATAGCGTCCTGCAGGGCATCGCTCTCCGGAAATTCGTAGATTGGTCTGACGGCTACATTTTCCTGGGTATAAAGAATGACCCGCTTCATCGTCTTAACTACTTCGACAGGATATTCACCGACAGTCGTCTCCTCGCTGAGCATGACGCTATCTGCGCCGGTGATAACTGCGTTGGCGATATCTGAAACTTCTGGGCGGGTTGGCGTTGGGTTATCTACCATACTGATAAGCATCTGGGTCGCCACGATGCTGATCTTGGCATGCTTCTGGCAGAAAGCGAGAATCTTTCGCTGGACGATTGGAACAGCCTCAGGGCTGACCTCGACTGCCAGGTCGCCGCGAGCGACCATGACAGCATCGCTGGCTTTGACGATCTCTTCGAGGACGCCATCCTGAACAGCTGCAGGGGTCTCAATCTTGGACATAATCTTGATATCTGGGCTGTAGCCGTGCTTATCGAGAAGGTGACGCAGGTGGTGCATATCCTCAGGTGTCTGGACGAAGCTGATGGCCACATAATCGAAGTCCTTGTCAGCCCCGTAAGCGATATCTTGAAGGTCTTTTTTCGTTAGGATGTCACCGCCGAAGCTGGTGTCGGGTACGTTGAAGGCTTTGTGTTGTTTGGCCCGCTGGACGAAGAGGCCTTCATTCTCCATTTCGACGTCGATGACGCCTTTACTGACTTTGGCCACCTTGCCCTTGAACTTGCCGTCAACTAGGAAGATGCGTTCCCCGACCTTAACTTTCTCACTGAGATCGTACTCAATTGGGATTATCTTGGCGTCCTCATCGAATTCGGCTCCGTACTTAAAGTGGAGGACGTCGCCCTTTTTGATCAACATCTCAGCCACAAATCCACCACATCGAATCTTAGGCCCTTGCAGGTCAAGAATTATTGCTACCGGCTTATCTAATTCAGCGCTGGCCTTTCTGATCCACTTGATCTGCTCGTTGCGCTCATCATGGATGCCATGGCTAAAGTTGAAACGAAAGACGTTCACGCCAGCTTTCATAATACCCAGGATCATCTCGTAGCTGTGGGTTGCAGGTCCAATACTGGCGACTATCTTGGTCCGCTTAAAGGCGCGTGAAGAGACTTGGGGGGCTTTTTCTGTGAGACTCACTTTTTATATCCTATTTACGTACTTGTTAGCTCTTACCCGCAGTATGCGCTCGAGAATCCCAGATAGCAAGCCTAGAGCTCGAGAAGCTGCTTAGGGTCCTCGCTCAGACAACGGGCCATAAAGTCTTGCGCCCGATGACGATAGTCAATCTCCGGATAGTCATTGATGGCATCAAACTGCAGCCCGATTGCCCTTGCAACCATCACTGGTAATAGGGCAGGGTAGAGGTCGTAAAGTGATCGGGTCGACCACTCCATAAACAACTTAATAAGCCGCATCGCTCTGCCCGGATCTTCCATCCGGCAAAAGATCCGGCTATAGATGTAGGCTAGGTCGTAGTAGCGTGGCTTTGCGTAACTGGCGTGTTCACCGTCGATCAGCCATAACTGCCCTCTTGTGTCCGTCATAAAATGCCACGGGACAAAATCGCCATGCTGAAATCTGGATTCGACAAACCGTCCGTATTGGTCAACTAAAGCAGCCGCCCGTTGGACGTCTGATTGCTGCAGCTGTCCCTCGCGAAGGGGTTTGGGAGTCCACTCCGACCAACGATGGGTGAGTGGGGGAGTAGCAGTACTCCCCTGCCCTCCCCCGAAGAAGGCCTTAACCGATTCAGCCGGAACCCGATCGACATCGATCAAGGCCTGAACGTAGGTCTCCAAATAGCGATCGAGGCTCGAGCCGAAACTGTCAGGGCCTACCCTTACCTGCCCATCTATCCACTGCGCAACGTACCACTCCCCTGCCCCATCATTCTCGATGATACGTGGCGCTCTGAAGTTAAGAGGTCTGGTCGTGTCTATTGCCCCAATCGCCTGGCACCAACTGACATCATTCAAAAGTGCCCCCGCTCTGGCGTCCGGCGAGATCTTAAACTTGGTAAAGTAATATTCTCCGTCTTTTCGTAGCTTAGCATACGCGAAGCGGGCCGATGCCAAGCCATCAAGAGAAGAAGTTACGCGTTCGTAGCCACGATCGAGAATCTCGTCTGGTGCCGGATGGGTAGTGGGCGGTTTCATCGAAAACTAACTTGGAGTATCGGTGGGAGGAGGTGGCGGTGCTGGTTCCGCGCCCACGTCCGGAGTAATCATGGCGGCTTCGTCATCCATTCGCGGAATCTCAACGCTTAACCAGACGTCGTCCGTGTCGCAGGTGTAATAGGTACGATCATATTTGCGGCCATTGCGATTGTTGGAGCTGATGTCACTGTAGGTGACGCGCATGTCTTTGTCGCACTTGGGGCATTTCATCGATACGATAGTCCTTTTGTTTACTTTTGCTCTTAGTATGCCCCGTTATGATCTTGATGACAAGGTATCTAGCTGCCGTTGGTGATAGCCTGAACAGAGAAGCCAGTACAGTATTGATTGGTGTCAGCCACTTTAAGCGGGGCGGTCTGGCCGGGTAGAGTCAACTCAAGATAGCTGGCCGGGCCGGTACACTGCTCCCCATTATCTAAGGGAAAGCCGACGGTGGCGTGGGCCGCCGTTTCGGGTGTCAGGGTGATGGTCGTGCCGGTGCCCGAGCCGGTGGCTGTACCGAGAACAGATCCGCTGGAGGTCGTCAAAGTAACCTTCGGCGGCACGCCTTCGAGCGTACAGGTCGTTGAGGATAGATTGGTCAGGATAGCATCGGCGTAGATCGTACCCGCCGTTCCATTTGGTTGGCTCAAGCTAAGGCCGAGTTCCGAATTTGTGCAGGCCGAGGGGGTGTTCGAACTCGTTGACGAGCTGGTTGATTTCGACGAACCACTGGTTTTCGTGGTCGTAGCGACCTCTTTCTGGATCTTATCTACTAGCGTCTTCAAGTTGGCGACATGCGCGTTGAGTTGTCTGATCTGAGTATCGAGTTTTATCACTTTATCGTGCTGCCAAGTATAGATGCCTCCGCAGCCGACTGCCAGAAGCAGAATGGCAATATAGGCCAGAATAAAGCGGTGGCCGTGTTTGTGTAGCGGCTTGGCATGAAGATGATGCTCGGGAGCCACTTCGTGTTTCTTCTCAATCGGCATCTCTTCGAAGGCTTTTTGACTAGAAGGATCCATGATCTTTTTATCTTGCTTACGCTACGTGCTAGTATATCAGACTATGCTTCCGTCGCCAGCAAGATGGAACAGTGTACCTCCCCTACTCTCATGTTGCGCACGCCATCGACGGGTATTCTCTTCGCTCGTCACGGCTTCGGCATGGCGTGGGTAGACACAAAATGTTTCGAGACACTGATGATCAAGCACTAGGTCGCCGAGTTCGTAGTCCGGCCCTTGTGGCATAAGTTGGGCCCATGTCACTCGGTGGGCCTGCCTCGAGCTGGTGAGGGCCTTACAGCCGAGTACGGCATAACGAGGAGGTCTCAGCGCCTTGCCTTCGGCTGACGATTGTGGCCTGGGCAATACCCAGCAGCCGGTCGCTTCATTGAAAGTGATCTTAGCGAGCTGGTCTGGGCTCATACATAGGTTGTTGAAGGTGATACCGATGCCTGCCAGAGTTCTGGCCCGAAAACCGAGATCGGCAATAACACCTTGTTCGCTTAAACTTAACTTGGTTTCTGCCTGCCAGTCTTGGCCACTAACTCTCACCTCTAGGGCGTGCTGAGCAAGCAGCCGAAACCTCTGCAGTTCAAGAAGTGAGAGAGCGGGGCATGGTAGAACGCGCTCGTTAAGCCTGATCCCCTCACTCGGCAAGAAGTAGTCCCCTACTTCGGGACGTGTAAGAGTTGGTGCCAGCAAGGTGCTGCCCTTTGGAATCGACATAATAGAATCATTATTATCCCAGAGTCGACAACGGGGCAACCTTATGCTTTTTGATATCTACTGGATCGGTTGCACGGAACTGAGAGCCGTCTTCAGAGCTGCGATATCGCTCATAAGAGTGGAGTCGACCGATGTGCTGCTACTACAGGTCGCCTGGGGCTCGGAGTAGGCAATAAAGTAGCCGTTGAACTGCTTGATAACATCCAGACCTTCAGCGCTCACACCCGTGCCAGTTCCTTTGATGATCATGCCAAGAGCAGTCCCCTGTGCATTATTAGTTGTCGAGTTTGCCGTGCACCCTGAATCCTGCGACGCTATCGATGACGCCGACACATCAGCGAATGTCTCGCCACTTATGGTACCGCCGCCTGATGGGTCAGTTGTCGAATAGTAGTACGTCAGATCACTCAGTGAGCTTGGGACGGTGAACTCGACCCCCATCTGGGTCAGTTTGACCGTCGTAGTCGTTGGAGTAGATGGGGTGCTTGAAGAGCTCGCCGGCTTCTTACTAAGCTGCCCATTGAGCGATCGGACCTGGTTCTCTAGGCTCATGATCTGGGTATTAAGCGAGCTGACCTGATTCGTCGCCTTGGTGACTTTCTGGTGCTGCCAGTAGTAGGTTCCGTAGAGAGCACCCGCCGCGATCAGCAGGGCGATGATCACCAATAGTGCAGTCATCAGCTTGCTCATACCCGGACCACCAACAACTGTTGAGGGCTCTGGCTTTGATGTTGGAACTTCTTTAACGTATTTCTTCGAAGAGCTCGAGTCGTGTTCGTCGTCCATATACAAACCGCTTATGTTGCTACCATGTAACCACAGCTGGTTGGTCTGAGCAACACTTACGAAGCGGTATATGAGATTGATTCATAGGTTGGGACGGCTTCGATAAAGACTTGCCCGGCATTCAGCTTGAGAACGTGCCCGGCAGTGTCAGTGAAGACGAACTGCGAACTGTCACTCGGTTTGGACCACGTCCCTTGGGTGACGATTCCGTCCTGGAAGAGCCACATCTGGCCACTACCAGTCGTGTCGATTACTTGTCTGTAGCCATCCTCCATAACGGTTGACTCGTTAACTTGGATGACAACCACGACTTTGGGGTTGAGCTGCTGATTATCAAGAGAGTCTATCTGTGGTGAGCCTTCTAGGTCACGCAGATAGGTGTTGGTCGCTTTGTTATAGGTATAGTTAACCTGATAGAGGTAACTCGAGAAGTTAACCTGGATATTGGTGGCAGTCGGCACTGCGGCCGGAGCGTCAGGCTTTCGTGGAAATGGGGCAAAGTTACTGTGTGTCAGACCAAGTTTGGCGTTCAGCTCATCGAGATGGCTTGTGTCGGTGAAGACGTTATACGGCGCCACCCGCTGGGTGATCCGCCAGAAGTACTGTGGATATCTCAGATAATCCCCGTTGAAGTAGTTACCGTTGGTAACTTCCTGTAAGGCCAGCGCGCTACCGCCGACGTGAACGATCGAAGCGTCAAAGGTAGCTCCCCAATCAAGATAGTATGGGCGGAGACTGCGAACTGGACCGATGTTGGTCGGCTCCGCCTCTTGGTAGAGTGCAAGGTAGCGGGTAATACCGCCGTCATCGATGGCTTCAAAGACAAGCCCTGCCTCGCTCAGACCCGCCTGCGGCCTGGCCGGTGGATCGTTTTCAATCATAATGGCCGTCACTGGACGAGCCGCCAAGGCAGCCGTGGTTGGTAGCCCAGTTAAGGGCGATAGAATCGGCTTCGGTGGTTTCTTAGGAATGACCGCGGCAGTATGAATCGCCGGCTCGGATTTTGATTTGGCAGTAAAGAAATATTTATAACCAAAGTAGCCGCCAACCCCAAAGACAAGAATGCCCACCACCGCCGATATGATGATCGTCTGCTTCTTATGGGTCTGAACCCAATACTTGAAGCGTATCCAATGTAGCTTCCGCAAAGAGGCCATCTTGCCACCCAGTATAGCATCGTAAGCGTAAGTGTCTTAGCCTAAAGTCTTACTGTTTGAAGAACTGACCGATTATATAGCCTGCCAAGGCCGCGCCCATGCCGATAACCACCATCTCGATAGCCGCTTTAGCCGGATTACCAAGAGTCGTCTTGGCCTTGTAGATACCGACGGCAGCCAGTGTGAGAACGGATATGGCTAAGGCCACTACCAGTGCATTATTAGCGTTATGCATAAAGAAGAACGGAATAAGCGGTAGGATAGAGCCAGCCAGTGTTGATAGGCCGACGACATAGGCAGCCTTGTAGACATCCTTCTTGCTGATCAGCTGGAGATTGAGCTCCTCACGCATCATGGTATCGACCCACAGCTTCTTGTCTGATGTGATGTGATCAACGATCTCGGTGAGCAGCTTGCCGCCGAAGCCCTTTGACTTGAAGATCTCCTCGACCTCGCTTCGCTCCTGCTCAGGATATTTGACAACCTCTTCCATCTCCCGCTTCCTTTCGGCGGCATAGTGATCTCTGTCAGCCATATTCGAGGTGTAGGCTACCGCCCCCATAGAGATACTCTCGGCAAAGGTAGCTGCAAGACCACCGGCTAAAATGATACGGATTGAGTGGGTCGAGGCGACCAGACCGAGGATAAGGCCCAAAATGGCCACCAGGCCATCTTGTCCGCCCAGAATGATATTGGCTAGGTTGTTAGTCTTAGCATGTGGCTCGTGTTCCATAGAGTCCTTTAAATACCTGTTTAGTGTATCGTTTTATTTACTGTGGGCAAGTGATTGAAGCGAGCTTATTACTACTCAAGTTAACGGTTGTAGTTACGGTCGAGGTAGAAGTGCCGAACGATTCGGTAACCAGTACGGTCAGGTTACCTCCGCTCGTCGAACCATCAGAGACCGAGACGCTGGCAGGGACGGCTTGGGCGCAAAGGATCGGATCGGCTCCTGGCGACTTGATGCTGGCGGTCAGCCAGTTATAGAGGCCGGTCGTCATGTTGCTCTTGATGGTGTTAATCTCGGCTTGGCTGACCCCCGGATGCTGCTGTTCATAGGTAAGAACCGTATCGTATGAGTCCTTAACAAGCCCATTCGCGCTGTTCGTTGACTGAGATGGACTGGATGACGTCGGGAGCTTACCCTTGAGACTGGAAACCTGTTTGTTGAGATTGTTGACCTGACCTTGCAGGGTAGTAGCCTGATTACTCAGGTTATTAACCTTCTTGTGTTGCCAATAGTAGGTTGCTCCGGCTGCAGCCGCGATGACGATGAGGGACACAATCACCAGGAGAGCCGTCTTAGTGCCACTCTTACTACTCATACCCCATAGCATACGATCTAGGGACGGCTATTGCAAATGAGGCAAGTCGACCCCAGTAAATACAATTGACATATGCGTATTCAAAAGGTATAATTTGTCTCTAAATTTAGTCAGGAGAGATACATGTCACTAGGACGTGGCGAGCACGGATTTGTGCAAAATTTTCTTGTTGGAGCAGCGGTTGGTGCTGCGGTTGAGCCGTTAACCGTAGAACCATTAGCTCACCAGGTACTGGCGCATCGAAACGCAATCCTCGACCCGAGGTATGAGCGATTAGTACGCAGAATACTTAATGTAACTGGTATGAGCCCGAACCGGTTTGCCGCCTATCACCGCTACCATCATGCCCTCGGTAACGAGCCAGCTCTCTCCCTACGACAGGCTGTTGCGCATATTTTCGAAGAGAGCAGTGGCAACAGTGTCTCGTTAGACGACCCCGACGTACGAGCCTCCCTCCTCTTCGATGGTACGACACATGATGACGATGCGCTTATCCAAGTAGTTGACGGTGCCCCTAGGTACAGAAATGACCCGAGACTTGAAAGATTCGTCGCACGAGGTGGCATGAGACGCATGCTCCCACTGCTCGGCACGGCGGCGGCAATCGGGTTAGGTAACAGGCTAGCTGGTCGTGACCACCCGTGGTGGAGTGCAGCAGGATCAGTCGCCGGCTTCGTCACAGGTTTGTCAGCCCACGGCATAACCACAGCCTATACGGAAGGAAGAGCGGGCACTCAGGACGGCAGGATTGGCGTCGAGAACCTCGACCCGCTCCAGGCCTTTCGCATGAGAAGTCATCAAGCGCACCATTCGAGGCCGGAAGTGCTCACTGCGGGTTACGGACCCGTCCGCCAGCTGGCCGCGCAGGCCCTGATAAGAAGCCGCTTAATGCGCCTCCATCAACCCGCTCCAGCCACCAGTCAAGAGGCTGCCTAGTAACATCCGGCGTTATACTTCTAGTGTGTCTCAGCTCGAACTTCAGTACGGTCCTGAATGGTGGACACCACCCAATGTCCTGGTCAGTCTCTGGCCGAGGTATGCCAGCGAGGTCATAGCTGGACGAAAACGTTTCGAGTTCCGGCGCGGTCTGTTTATCAAGAGAGCTGCCACTGCTTTTATCTATGCGACGGCCCCGAAAGGCAGAGAAGATAGGGAGCTTACTTGTTCTGCCCTTGTAGCTGTCGCCCGATTCGGCCCACCTATCATCGGTATAGAAGCCGTATCCGCCTTAATTGCTCGTGAGCAAGCTGGCGGCAGTTTACCGACGACTGACTGGCTCGGAGGATACGACACGGCTTCGGCTCACCCGATAGAGCAGGTCCACAGACTCAATAATCCAATCGGGTTGGCCGAGATCCGCGAACGCTTCCCTGGTTTCCAACCGCCCCAACGACATATCTCGCTCGATCGAAACCCAACCTTTCTATTCTTCCTCAGGGAACGATCCGGCTTAGTTCGCATATAATGATGCCTAACGAATAGTTAGGAGGGATACGATGAAACAAGAAAATGAATCAAAAGGTTTCAATCAGAAAATAGCTTCAATTGTCACCAATGCGACCGGGAATATGTGGTTCTTTTGGTTATCACTGGCTTTCATACTCGTACTCCGCGTTACTCAGCCACCGACCGCTAGCCAGTTTTTACTCGACGTTGAGAACGACTTACAGCTACTTCTTCTGGCAGCCAACGCGGTCGTCTCCAACAGGCAAACCGCAGCCCTGAGGAAGATCCTCGGCCATATCGATAAAGAGGCTGACAGGATCGAGAGAATGGATAAGAAGGAAGAGGGTCTACTCGAAAGCAGGTAGACCTCAACTCTTGTTGGAGGTAGGTTTTTTGAGGTGCCGACCAGTATATATCGTGCCGACGATTATGAAATTAGACACAAACAAAACAAATGGGTAGAGCATGAGCGTGTAGTCGAGTCTCCCGACCGAAATAACTGCGAGTATACTTGCTAGACCGTCAAGCACCCAGACTGTGTACGTTTCAGTCCATGGATGGTCGTAAGTCTTTAGGATCGTCAGTATAGATCCTACCGTATCGACTGCGATCGTAACGATTAAGGCATAAAGCGCATTACCCGTAAGGTACCAGAGCGCCAACCCGATGGCTGCCGTCAAGAGCCCTATGATATCCCGCCGCGCCAACCCACCTATACCTCGCTTGATCGAAAGTGAGAAGATCAGACCTGTGGTGAGAAAGTTAAAACCCGTAAACCAAAGTGACTGGGTCGCTCCTTTGTTAAGCTGAGCAAAGAACGCAATCAGCGACAAGACACTCCAAATAAGCCACGTAGCCCGTTCGGGGCGAGCTTTACTTCTCAGAATGTCACGAATATACGGAATGTAGCCGACACAGGATAGCACTCCGGAAGCTATGCCAATCACTTCAAACATTAGCTAACTATATCAAATAAATAATAGTTGACATAACATACTACCTTGCATAACATAGTAGTCATATGAACGAATCTTTCTCCAGCGACTACGCCCGCCAGCTGATGACCCAGATGCGAAAGGGTATTCTCGTCTACTGCGTCCTTCTCATCTGCTCAAAAGGCGACGTCTACAGTACTGACATCATCAAGCGGCTACGTGAGGCCAAACTGATCGTCGTTGAAGGAACCATCTATCCCCTCTTAAGCCGTCTGCAAAAGGATGGCGTCTTAGTGCATGTGTGGAAAGAGTCCGTGAAAGGACCTCCTCGCAAGTACTACCACCTAAGCGAGGACGGGAAGGCAATTTTAGAGGAATTAAAAGTGAGCAGCGGTCAAATGCAGTCGGCAATTGACGCAATCGAAAAGGAGCAGTCATGGACAAAATCGATAAAATCCATATAGGTAGAGTACCCTACAGCATCGAGGCCAAAGCGGAGGCTGAACTCAATAAATATCTTGCAGCCATTCGTAATCATCTTGACGAAGATATGGCCGACGAAGTAGTGCAGGACATCGAGTCCCGTATCCCGGAGCTTCTTGCTCAGCGACACATCAAGCAAGGTGATGTCGTTACCCACAAAGACATCCTGGCCCTGAAAGAGCAGCTCGGTGAACCTGAGCAGTTCTCAAGCGATGAACACTCCGGCGCTGAGGTCAACACCAAGAAGCTCTTTCGTGACCCAGATAACGCTATCTTATGTGGAGTCGCCAGCGGAATAGGACAATACTTCAACATCGATGCTAACTTCATCCGTGCGGCTTTCTTTGTCGCTACCTTCCTTTACGGATTCGGCATTTTCCTCTACATCTTCCTGTGTGTACTACTTCCCGAAGCTAAGACGAATGCAGATAAGCTGCAGATGTCAGGTAAGGCAGTAACTGTTGCTAACCTGCAACGCTATCGGGGATCAGCCCAAAAGTCCCTGGGCTACGGAACAAACATGATCCGACGTATCCTCACTAAGATCTGCCGTTTCGTCTCCGTCATTGGTACGGCCATCGCCTCGCTTATTCTTCTCAGTGCTTTCGGTGCTTTCTCAGGCCTCTTTTATGTCGACCCGTTCAGCTCTATCGCCACAAGTTACTCACCCGACTATCTACTGCTTGGCCTGATGTGGCTTAGCTGCCTGTCGTTTATCGGTCTGCTGATCATCTGCACTATCCGCATCTGGGGGCACCGTTCAACCAGACTTAATATCTCGGCCATCGCCTTCTCTGTGCTCCTTATCCTATCTATCGCAGGTACGGCTACCTCAGGCATGTTTGTCTACAACCACTTTAGCAATAAATACGGTGACAATAAGAGCATCCGGGAGCTGAGCCTGGTCAACAAGACGCCAAAGATTACCCCAACCTCACTCACCGTCGGCTCTGACAGCAATCTTGATCTGACCTATGTCGTTACCAACCAATCGATTCACGCCACGTTCGAGGACTACCCGGGTCTCTACCACCCGAACATCCAGATCACGGATGATAACGGTATACTGCACGTTGACTCAACGAACCTAGCTGATGCAGCCCCAAGCTGTCTTGGTGGTCTCTGCAAGCATATCTATCTGCCCGTCCATGTCTTTCTCTACGGTCCAAGCCTCAAGACGTACAACAACACCGAAGGGGCTACTCTTAATATCAACAACGCCAGCCTTGGATCGTCGGTAGCCTTCACGGCTACTAACTGGTCGGTCACTAATATCAACAATAGCTACGCCACCAACATGTCTATCACCGTCTCGAATTACGCCAGCCTCATTGCCAACAATACGACTGCCGAAAACACGAATGTTAACATCGATCAGACTTCGAACGTCGCCATCCCGATCAGTACAAACCTGACCGCTAACGTCCCGCTCGGTTGCCTGGAGCCGGCTCCCCCACTCCCTCCAAACTCTATCGTTACCCTACCCGGCCTTCCCACGAGAGCCATCGTCAACGGCCACCGCATGTCGGTCAACGAGATCGACAGCAACGTCTGCTTCAACCAAGACTGAAAAAATTTGCCCCTGCTCGGCACGGCGTACTACAGTAGAGGTATGTGGAAACGACTAACTATCTGTGTCGGTGCCCTCATCGCCCTTGTAATCCTAGTCATTCTTTTCATCGATAAAGAAGGGTACGACAAGCCCGTTTTGCTACCACGAGCCAGCTATCCTGCGGCCCCGCCGGGTCAATCACGTGACACCCTAAAGCAACCGGTGTCGACAGGTCTAGCGCACATCTTCATCGTTCTTGAGGAGAACGAGTCTGCCAGTAGCATCATAAACAACTCTCAGGCTCCGTATATCAATAAGTTGGCCGAGGAGTACTCATACGCCGCCAACTACTCCGCCGTCTCACACCCCAGCTTGCCAAATTACCTGGCCCTGACAAGCGGGTCAACTGATGGCGTCACTTCCGACTGCAACCCTCCCGCAGCCGGATGTGAACTTAGCGTTAATAACCTGGCGGACGAGATCGAAAAGTCGGGACGGACCTGGAAAGAATATGCTGAGGGGATGCCCTCAAGCTGCTACGCCGCTAACTCAGGTGAGTACGCCACCAAGCACAACCCGTTTGTTTATTACTCGGATATTATCAATAACTCCTCACGCTGCAACAGTCATGTTGTACCGTTCGCACAGCTAACAAACGACCTCCAATCACTAGCGACCACGCCAGATTTCGCTTTTATAACACCGAATCTCTGCGACGACATGCATGACTGCTCAATCGCTACGGGCGACAGCTGGCTATCGACGAACGCCCAGATCATTCTTCAATCCAAGGCCTTCACCACCCAGAACTCTCTATTGGTGGTCGTCTGGGATGAAGGCAGCTCGACAGATAACAACGTCGCGGCCATCTTGGCTGGGTCGGCTGTCAAGGACGGCTACCAGTCTCAGGCGACCTACAGTCACTACTCACTGCTTCACACTATCGAATCGAAGTGGAGCCTTCCGACCATGACAAGCAATGATGTTCGAGCTCCAATCATGAACGAGTTCTTCAAAAACTAGGAAGTACTGACACAGCGTATCGGCTGATGAAGCTGCATACGATCGACTTGATACGTTTTACTATCGTCATGATAGATGTACTGCACAAGATGCATCGCCTCGAAGTAGCCGCCAGGAGTAACTGTCTCATAGTCCAAGAAAGCCTGCTCGAACTTCTGCTGGGGAGCCGGTCCTTGGTAGACCAGCACTTCGCGCTCTTGGCCAGGACTTAGCTCATAATCAACTTCGGTCTCCCGATCAAAGATGCGAATCTTCTTAACTCTGATCGCGTCATGCCAGTTGTTGTGGATGAAGCAGTAGACTTGAACATCGTTACCATTTGGCCGAGTAAGCGTGTTTCGGATAAAGACGACTGGGAAGGTTGCTGGATTGTCCCTTTGGATGACCGGTGGCAGTGCGCCTGGCACCGGCGCGGGCGCACCCGGTTGAGGCTGATTTGTTGGGCCGTCAGTCGGATTTTGCTGCGGCGGGTTGGTATCATAAACTGGCTTACCTTGAACTATCTTGCCGAGTGAACCTAAGAATGACATATCCCCTCCTCTTATCTATCTTCATTATACCCTAGCAGGTCAGCGGGTCCGAAGCACAGGTCTTCTCGGCATTAGTAGTGTTTTTGTCAGTGTTGAGATAGTACGGGTTCGAGCCACCGCTCTTCGAGGAGTTCGAACCACTCGTGCTTGTATTGGTAGATGTATTCTTGCTTGGCGAGGTACTATTCGAGCTCATAACTAAGTAGTAACTGCCAGCAGCCAGTATGATCAGGCCAACGATTGCCATGACGGCAACGATCCTCGGGGATAAGGTCTTGTTGGTCTCATGCCTGGCTAGCTTTGGATCCTCCTTCAACTGGCTCTGGGCCAGCATGATATACGGATCCTCAATCTTTGGCGGCGACTTGCCAGGTTTGTTCTGAGAACCCGTAGACATCTATGCCTTGTAGCTCTCAGGCCACTCCTGAAGAAGCCAGAGGTTGCCGTCAGGGTCTTCGAACGAGGCGTATAGCACTCCGCCAAGATCCTGAATCTCACCCATGTCTATACCTCGATCCAGAAGAGCATTACGGGACTTTTTGATGTCTTTGACGACCAAGTGCAATCCTTTAACTGAGCCCGGTTTCATATCCGTGATCGGTCCCATGCCGGTCCCGAAGACGATTGCACACCCTGAACCTGGAGGCGTGAACTGGACCACACGCATCTCATCGTTCATCTTCGTGTCATGAAGATTACCGAAGCCTGCTTTTAGATAGAACTTTATAGCCCGATCAATATCTGAGACTGGCACAGGGACTAGTTCGAGCTTCATATCAGGTACTTTTGTTTTGTCTGCCATACGATTTACTCCTCCTGTTCTTCGGCTTGATCACGTCTTCTTTCATCTGAGTCACCACCTCGGAGAATCAATGGGCGACCAGCTTGCGAGGCTCTATCAAGGGCTGCCATGAGGATCCTTGCCCGTCTGAGAACGAGAGCGGGGTCCAACCCGCGAGCTTCAGCTAGGTCAGTCAATACCTCCGACATCCCGTCGCTAAACCGTTCACCACCAGGTTGATCTCCGACACCCCCCATACATCTTCTCCGCACTCGGTTATATAGACTATAATAACAGCATAGAGGAGATTGCTTCATGGAACATGATGGAATAATAGTTGTCACAACCAATGATGTGCCCGGATATAAAGTCACCAAAGTCTACGGCGAGGTATTCGGCCTCATCGTTCGTAGTCGCAACCTGTTTAGTAATTTTGGAGCTGGCCTTAGAACCATTTTTGGCGGCGAGGTCCGAGGGTATACCAAACTTCTGGCCGATACCCGGGAACAGGCCATGCAACGGCTGGTTGCTGAAGCAAAGGCCCGTGGAGCAAACGCCGTTTTAATGATGCGCTTTGACTCAGGCGATATTGGCCAACAGATGAACGAAGTGGTCGCCTACGGCACAGCCGTCAATGTCGAGCCCGACGACAGCAGCCAACGATCAGCGGGAATGTAATTTCAAAGACTATGTCCTACCGCAAAGAAGCACAGATACGAGTAACTTATCTGGCCGGCGCAACGGTCGCATCGCTCATCGTCGCCGTCATAGTCGGTGCTATCATAGCGAGGATCTTCTCACATACCAACCAGCAGTGGCACGATAGGATCTTCTTCTATTCAGCGACCGCAGTATTTGCTCTTGTCTGCAGTCCACTCGTTTATAAGATAGACCAGAAGCTCAACAAGCGATTTAGCGGCAATCCTTAGATCATGCCGAACATCAAACCTGCCATCAGCAAGACAAAGAGAAGAAGATTGCCAATCGGCTGGTTGGCGGCAGCGGTTGCGGCCATGATGATACTAGTGATTGTGGCTGGCTGGCTCTACTACCGTCATAGCCCGGTTAAACCTGTTATACATGTCGGTCAAACGAGCCACTGCCCGGCAGGTTATGTCAACTACGGCATGCCGCTCGGCTGTATCACACAACAGAAGTACAACCAATGCATGTCACAGCCAGGTAAATGCCCGCTGTAATTAACACTGACAGCTAGTAGATTACGCCACCCTTTAGGACAACTGGCTGCCTAGGAGTCTGATTAAAGTTAAAGTCGTTTACTAGGTTGCCAACTTGTGGCTGGTTTTCCCTTACATCCGGTCGCGGATCCGGCCGCCCGTCTGTCTTCGGGTCGATCCGTTGGCTGTTTAAGAAGTCATCTTCGATAAATTTAACGTAGGCGTCTTGGCTCATCGTTTGATGGTCGATGTAGCCCTGCTTGGCGTACGGACTGATGATAATACTCGGGACACGAAGGCCGAATCCGTTTGCATCTACCTTTGGCGGCGCAACGTGGTCATAGAAACCGCCCCAATCGTCCCAGCTGAGAATGATGGCCGTCGATTTCCAATCCGGGCTCTTCATGATGGTGTCGATCAGACCAGTAACGTAGCCCTGCCCCGTACTGACGAGTGCCGGCGGATGCTCACTAACATTTCCTGACGGGGTAATCCACGAGACGGCAGGCAAGGTTCCTTTCCGGGCTGCATCATAGAAGTTATTGAGCGACTGAATATTGCCGAGCTGGCCGTCCTGCCTAACTGTATCAAAGTACGGAAGGGGGTTCCATATGCCAGGGGTATGTGAGTTCTGGGTGACAGACGCACAGGTGACATCCGAATCATCCTGACAGTCAGGCTGCGTCCCATTCATGACATAGAAGCCCCACGTGACGTTCTGCTTATGAAGTAGGTAGGTTAGGTCGGTCCAGGCGTAATCCGGCGGCATTAAACCGTTAGCGGCAGTGATCAGTTTCTGCTTCATCTTAGGCGGAATGTTGACGGTAGCGTTGTTAATGGCGTTTTCGCAGCTGGTAAACGCCTGCGAGCCATAGCTGTCTGTCGCGGAGTTGTAGCTTGACTGCAGGTTGCAGTTCTGGGCAATCAGGGTGTGCAGCTGCTGCTCAATGTCCGGCGTAATGCCGTCGGCTTCAAGCGCTTTTTGACAGGCCGGAGTGTTATTGCCTGCCTTACACTTACTTATCAGGTTGTTCGCAGCCTGTTTTTGGTCAGGAGGGTTGCCTGGGTTTTGCAGTTCGTTAACGCACGACTGAGGATCGCCAGCCTTTGTACATTTGGCTGACCACTCCGAAACTAAGTAGAGATGCTCCGGCAGGCTCCACGAGGCGTTCGACTGGAAGAGATGGTCATCAAGTGTAAAGTCTTTCGCATAGGTCCAATAGTTCGGTATCTCCTGGGCGGTGTGGTACCCCATGACGTCGCTCTGTGAAGATGAGGCGCATTCTGGGGCTGTACCGCAGCCCTTATTGCTGCCTTCCGACTGCGCTATAAAGCCATCCATCTTGCCGCCATCGATGTCGGCAGTGGCGTTGGTCTGGCCGTGCGGGCCACCGGTGTTCTTATCGCTGGTATCGTGATACGGCTTCTGGCATGTGTTCGTCCTTGGGTCGGGCACGCAGACCGTCGGTACTCCGTTCTTCATTGGGATGCCGTCAGCTCCGGGGAAAGTCCCGAAGTAGCTATCGAAAGAGCGGTTCTCTTGCATGATGATGATAATGTGCTTAATCTTATGAATCCCGCTGTTATCAGCGACCTGCTGCTTGTTGTGTGAAACAAGAGCAAAGACGCCCGCCCCTATGATCAACAGCACAACCGCAACGGATATGATAATCCCCTTCTCTGATCTGAAGAATCCGAACCTTCTCTTTGGGGCTGGCTCTACGACTTCTCTATCTCCACCTATATTCGGTAGATCGAGGTGGTGGCTCAGATCAGTTGCCATCGCATCCTGAGAAGAACTCGGGACCTGCGAAGATCGTGATCGTCGTTTTCGTAACACACCCATATGATACCAAATAATTAAAGCTTTAGCGCTCTGCTAATTGGCAGCTTTAAAGTAGTAGTTGGTTGATCCTTCCAGCGTGAAGCTGTTTACGTCGAGTTGGTGAGCATAGACTAACACCCTGGCACCAACGTGCGTATTGGTGAGATTCAGGGTGCCCCAAGGTTTGGTCACATAGATGTTGCCATGTACGACATCAACCGTAGCGTTACCAACTTTAATACTGCACCCAACATCGCCGATAGGCAGACCCGGGCTCGTGCATCCGTTTGCTGTTACGAGGCCGCTGAAGTGACAGCCCTGAGCATAGTTATTCTGTTGCCGTTTAATCGTCTGAGCATCTGTGCCACAGATCGCGCTTGTCTGCTTAGTTGTAACGGGCTTGGGCGTGGTAACAGGCGTCTTATGATGATGCTTGTAAAAGAGATAGCCAGCGACGCCTAACACGACCACTATGGCTACTACCAAGATCACTTCAATAACCGAAAAACCTCGGGCCGACGATCTCCTACCCATCAGTATATCTGCCCACTTCCTGCCCAACTCGGGGAGCCTATGCCTGGACCTCTCAAACTCGAGGCACCGTAGAACGAGCTGCCATTACTGCTCAGACCGTAGATTGTCCCGTTCGGTAAGTACCAGTAAAGCCCATCCTTAGAGGTGCCACTACCCCACTGCCCTACCCCCATCCACGATGGTGAGCTATAGCCGCTGACACTGCCCGTGGTAACCAGACCTGGCCCTTCGAAGGTATAGAGCGTCCCGCTATTGTACCAAGCCAGAGCGTCTCTGAACCCACTGCCGCTGAAGTTGCCGACACCGGCCCAGACGGGAGCTCCGATGCCAGGTCCGCGGACAGCGACGGCGCCGGTAAACGTTGAACCGTTCGATGGTAAGGCGTAAATAGTGCTGGTTGTGCCGAGATACCAATAAAGATCGTCCTTGCCGTCGTGATTGTAGTCACCAACGCCCGCCCATGTGGGCTGGCTGTATCCGCTTATCGCTGCCTTGGTGCCTAGCCCGGGACCAGCAAAAAGATAGAGTGTGCTGCCACTGTACCAAGCGATACTATCGTCCTGGCCATCACCCGTGAAGTTCCCGACACAGGCCCACGTTGGGGCACCAATACCCGGGCCACGAACCCGTATTGCATTTGCAAGGTTGCCACCGGTGATGTAATAGATCGAAGTCGTGTTGGCGTCGTACCAGAAGATACCGTCTTTGCTTGCACCACCGTACTGTCCGACACCGGCCCAACCCGGCAGGCTGTAACCAGAAGCAACCGTGGCAGCCGTTCCAAAACCGGGCGTTGAAAAACCATAGAGAGACTGGCCGCTATACCAAACCAGACTGTTTCCTGCCCCTGCGGGAGTGGTGCATGAGAGAGAGGATGCGCCCCCAGTTGTACTCGGATTGATACTGGCACTCTGGCCGCCCTCGAGATTGTTGGTATCATAGGCACTAACCGTATAGGTGTAGGCCGTACCGGATGTTAAGCCGTTGTCCGTATAGGTCAGGTTCGTTGCCCCCGAGACAGACCCAACTTGACTGCCATTTCGATAGATCTTGTAGCCCCCGACACCCGGGCCATTTGCGTCCGTCGCTTGGTTCCATGATAGGCTGATCGAATTATTAGTCTCACTTGTGGCCTGCAGACCAGACGGATCGGTCGGTGGGATGACCGTTGCGCCTGGTACGTAAAGGGCGATCAGGTGACCGCTAAGATCCGGGGTATAGAGTACGCCATTGACAACCACCGGTGACGCCCAGTGCATGCTGATACCAACGCTTATGGAGCTACTGTTGAAGAGGGTGGCGCCAGTTGTTGGGTTGAGGGCCAGGATGCTGCTGCCGGCATCGAGGTAGAGAACATTGTTGGCGATGAACGGCGACGAGCTGGAACCGATGTTTTCCGCATACTGCTGGACAAGTTGCGAGGTGCCGGACGTTGTCACTAGTTTGTAGGCGTAGAGATCGCTCGATTCATCAGTCACGAAGACCCACGTATTATTGCTACCGTCAACCCAGACGGCTGGCTGTTCGTGGACCTCATCCGAGATAGTGATCGTCTGAAGCTCTCCGCCTGTATGGCCGGGGCCACTTTGGCCAGACAGGTTCGCCCGATTGAGTAGGCGAACGATGTGGTCCTTGCCAGCCTGGACCAGCATGTAGGGGGTATTCGAGCTGTTCTGCGTCGGCAGTATGGCGGGAGCGGTGCTCCCGAGGTCTGCATCTCCACTCTGCAAGCTAGCGTAAGTCGAAGGCGTATATGAGTCGACGATCTGGCTAAGATCGGGTTTCAGTTCGATGAGACTATCCCCCCACTCATGGCCGCCACTGTTCGCGTCGTAGAGACCATTGCCAGTCGCCACAAAGATATTGCCGGTTACTGGGTCGACTTTGACGCCCGGTCTAGCCCAGATACCCGATTGGATATTAGCGCAGTAGTTTGAATCGCCTGAGTTGGCATCTTCCAGTTGGGTAATGTTAGAGCATTCTGAATTCCAGACCGTCTCTGTGCCGTTGGACAGCTTGACGGCTATGACGTGACCGACATAGTGACCGTAGTCGCCGTCGTTACCGCTGGTCGTCATATACAGATAGCCGCCGGCGATGTTGATGCTGGCAGAACCTTTCTCGATGTTATTAGCGAGGAGGGTCACTTGAGCCGGGAAACCGTTACCGGTTACTTCTGTGCCAGTTCCGATGTTGTATTTGTGGATATAGCCGTCTATGGCGTAGGCGTATACGTAGTTGCCGGACGGATCGATAGCCGGAGCTGATTTTGTCCCCTGCCCGTTCCAGTTGGCTGATGAGGGATCGGCCTCCCAGATCTTCGTCCCGTTCCAGGCGTTATAGGCGATAAGATTGCCTTTTTCGGTGTTGACGAAGACGAGATCCATCACTCCTTCGGGGGTACTGACATTAGGTTGCTCGACGATGGCGTTGTCGGCATCGATCGGCAGACTTGACGACCACAGCTCGGCCATACTATGGACGTTCGACTGAGTTATAGCGGACTCGTTATAGTTGGTACCTGGATCATCTGCCCCGCCGTCAAAGACCTGCCAGGCAACGTCGCCGTTTAGGGCCTTGGCTACGCCTGGGCGAAAGCGGCCCTGATTCAGAACGAAGAATTTGACGCCGAATGAACCGACAAAGAGAGCAAGGGCGACCAGAAAGATGGCTACCGATAGCTTGCTACTGCGAATCTCTTCCCAAATACGGTTCACGATACCTTAAACCTCACGATATTCTCTTTAGCAAGATAGTCTGTGTGGGTGTCCTGAGAGTTGATGATCAACGAACCTGTGTAGACTCCTGGAGGCAGGCCAGCAGGCAAGGCGTAAGAGTAGGTAGTAGTCGTGGGCTTGCCAGCTTTAAAGCTTACCGGATTGATCATCGGGCTCTTCCAGACTTGCTTGCCTTTCGGACTCGTTATCCATGCTTCAAAGTAAGCTGAAATGGTCGTATTTGATGTGGCGCTCACCGTAATCGTCTGTGTATCGCCAGGTGCTAAGGTCGAACGACCGAATGTTTCAGTGCCCGAAAAGACCGGCAGCGCCTGTGAGAAGCTCGGTTTGCTCGACCAGAAGTCGAGATTTAATGGTCGTCCGGTAAGGGCGAAGTAGGCTGAACCGCTGTATCTCTCCAGGTTATAACCGGCAATCACCAACAGGAGTATCGAGAGTAAGATCAGAACTCTCGAGGCAGATAATCTAGTTCCCCTCTTATTTTCTTTTTCTGCCATAACTACGGCTATTGTAAGTCATTTGACTTAGTTCTCAAAAGTTTGCTCGTTAGCTATGCTCAGGTAGATGGGAAGATAAACTGCCAGCCGCTACTGACGTGATGAAATGTGAAATCCAGCACTTTTGTGGCCGACGCGTTCACAAAGTCCATCGTTATGTCTGAACTATCTCCTGTATCACCACTCATGTGAAAGGGTCCGTACTGCTGGGCGTAGGTAAGGAAGTAGTTAATGTAATCATTCCGGGTCATATAAGTAACGATCCCGTTCTGACTGACCTTAAAAGTCTGGATAGCCAGCTTATCAGAGATTCCGCTACAGACTCCGGTCGAATCGGCCGCAGCTCCACAGGTAATCGGTGTAGCGACCTGATGTTCAAGAATATCTGAAAAGTCGTTCATGCCGACGTAATGCACGAACAGGTTCTGTGTCTGACAGAAAGATGCCCCAGGGGCCGAACAGTGAACGGCTGGTGTCGAAGGAGGCGATAAGGGTCGTGAAATAGTGTTTTTCGGTGAAGGTGTTATAGAACTTGGTTGAACGATATAGGTGATTACGAGTATAAGTGCGACGGCAAGAACGACAATTGCCATCGTCCATCTAACATAGCGCGATAAGCTCTTCTGCTTTTTCCTATACTTCTTTACTGCCATATGCCGACTCTTAGTATATCTGCCCAGTCCCTGCCCACTCAGGGGCGCCAACACCGGGGCCTCGTAGGGTCGCAGCCCCGTAGAACGCACTGCCGTCACTACTAAGACCGTAAACCGTACCGTTAGACAGATACCAGTAAAGACCGTCTTTCGATGTGTTGTTACTCCACTGGCCCACGCCCATCCATTCGGGCGGGCTGTAGCCACTGACCGCACCTGACGTGTTCAGCCCAGGACCCTCAAAGGTATAAAGTGTAGATCCGTCATACCATGCTAGAGCGTCCCGATAGCCATTGCCGCTGAAGTTACCGATGCCAGCCCAAGTCGGTGATCCGATGCCTGGTCCCCTGACCTGAGCGGCTCCATTGAAGCTCGAACCATTCGAGGTCATGACGTAGATCGTTCCGGTGCTGCCGAGATACCAATAAAGATCATCCTTGCCGTCATGGTTATAGTCGCCGACGCCAGCCCATGCAGGCGAGCTGTAACCGGTGATCGCGGTTTTGGTAGCCAGTCCGGGGCCTGCCAAAAGATAGAGCGTCCCGCCGCTATACCAGGCGATACTGTCGTCTCGACCGTCACCAGTAAAGTCTCCGACACAGGCCCACGTCGGAGCGCCGATGCCAGGTCCGCGGACAGCTTGGGCATTGGCGAAACTGCTGCCGTTAATATAGTAGATCGTCGTCGTATTTGGGTCGTACCAGAAGATGCCGTTCTTGCTGCCGCTATACTGTCCGACACCGGCCCAACTGGGGAGGCTGTAGCCAGACGATACCGTCGAAGCTGTGTTATAACCGGTTAGCCCGGAAAAGCCAAAGAGCGCCGTGCCGTCATACCAGGCCAGGCTGTTGCCGGTACCCGAAGGAGACGTACAGGAGAGGACGGATGAGAGCGGCGTAGTGACGTTGACCGTCGACGACGCATTAGAGACAGTCGGCTGGGGTGAGGCCGAATCGTAGGCGATGACGACATAACTGTACTGGGTGCCAGCAGTCAGGCCTGTATCGTTGTAGTTTGTGGTGCCAGCGCCCAGTGACGTAACCAGAACACCGTTACGGTAGAGGTAGTAACCGCCGAGCCCTGGGCCCCCCGCGTCAGTGCTGGCTGACCATGAGACGTTTACGCTCGTTGGCCCATTGGCTGTGGCGGTGACGTTCGAGGGGGTCGAAGGCGGTGTGGCGTTAGACGAAGTAGAACCTTGATCTTGCTGCCAGTCAGACTGCCACGTAGAGAAGTTGGTGGTGCAGGCCGTAGCCGTCAGGCTCTTGCCAGTCGCCGGGTCGTCTGGCATGACCAGGCCACCTCCGTTACAGTTCCCATAGATAAAGTCTGACCAGCTCCATGGACCGTAATAAGTGTTATTGGACCATACATCGTTATCTGCCGCCATACCATTGCCCGCTGGAACGCCCGGCGGGCTGGAAAGCGCGTTCAAGTTATTAAGCGGGTCTGAGGTGCAACCTGAGTCCCATGTCGGACAGGTAGTGAATGAGGAACTGCTTACCATAGCATTTGCAGTGAGTTGTGAAAGAAATGGCGCTTCACCGCCTACTTGGTAGGCCATAAAGTTTGTGCCACAGAAGTCGGTATTACTAGACCTACAGGCCGTCGAAGTCCCTCCGCCCGTCAGCGGCGCGCTACTGGCAATCACCGATGGTTGGAAGACGAACGTGTTACCGGTAACCGTGATGTCTTTGGCTTCCCATTGGCAGCCATCCCAGTACGAGAGGGCTGGAGTGGAGGGGGCCATCGGGCTCGACGGCGTAGCGGTGCTGGTGGCGTATAGCTGGCAGGTACCGGCGTTGCTGACTTCCGTCCCGGAAGATTCATTCGATGACAGTGATGGTGTTATCGAGAGGTTACAGTCGTTAGCGTAACAGGTCTCAGCTGTAACTTTGTATGGTTGAACCTGCTGGATAGGGCCGGACAAGGTGCCCGTACCTCGTACCAGCGAGACGCCGGTGAAGGTACCGGCCGTCGTGTTAGTGTATGAGAGGATAGCCCCCGTCCAGCTGCCTTTGCCGTCACTCCAGGCAGCTGAGGTACCGACACGTAACTGTCCAGAAGAGGGGAAGCCGCTTGTACTCGCGTTAATGGTGCCCGACCCACTAAAGGTCGTTACGCTTGTGGTGTCAGTAGTGGTCGTTGAGGTAGGATCGGCAAAACCGATCTGATCGTCGATTGCCTCAGTGCCGACGACTTCGACCGTGGAACTACCAGAAGAGGCGGACTGAGCCACTGTGGTCGTGCCCCCATGGGCCGTATCCCCGGTATGTGAGAAGTAATACTGCCCGCCACCGGCTGTCGTTGCTGTATTCGGAAAACCTCCAGAGCAGTACGGCGCATCATCTGGCCAGCCTTCACCAGAGTTTTCGCATGACCGGCCGCCGGCCTGCCAGATATCTATACCCTGCCAATCGTTGACAAAGTAGTTGCTGCTGATGGAGATAGAGTTCTCATAGCGACTGCCAGGAACCTGGGCGCCGCCTGACGTGTTGATGTTAATAGCTCCGTTACAGTTGTTATTTCCACCACATCCTCCGGTGCCACTGCCCCAGCCGCCATCCTCGAAAAGGTTGCCAGTTACGTCAAGATTGAAACCCGTCTCACTCGCGATCGACGAGGTATAGCTCATATTAAAGAAGTTGCCCTGGATCAAGGTGCCCGAGTTGCCGTTATCTAACCAGACTGGTGTGCCGCCGACCGGAGAGTCGTTGATGAATGAGTTGTCCACAATGTTGGCATTGAGTGTCCCCCACCACTTTCCACCGCCGCTACAGCCACAACCCGGATCGGGCTCATAGTTGGATTCATAGATCTCGTTGTAGTCAAAAGTGTTATTGGTCCCAAAGGCATTAATGCCGTAGTCACCCATCCTCGAGAGACAGTTGTACTCGATGGTACCCTGATCGCCGCCATATAACGCCACCCCATCGCCAGGAGTAGGTGTCCCCTGGGCATTCATATACCCATCGTGAATATCGTTATGCGTAATCGTCCAGCCGGTACCCGTATAGATGGTCCCCGTGGTGTTATGCGAGTCATGAGCTATATTGAGGTATGACACCGTCACACTGCCGGCTGGCGCGTTGTAATAGATAGGGGTATTGGCTGCCACAGCTGAGTCCAAGCCGGCCACCCCGATCGTGTATCCCGATTCGTTGCCTGATACCGACGTTATGGTATAGGTATCACTGCCAATTACGATACTGGCATATTGGACCAACGGGATTGACGAGCTTGTCAGCGTGAGAGTGGTGCCTCCTTGCGAAGCGGAGGACGCGGCCTCTGCAAGCGGCTGCTCCACGTTGGCCCACACCTGACTGCCTGACGATTCCGTAGCCGTTAACGGAGAGCTGAGAGTAATGGATGTCCCTGAGGCAGTGGCAATACCGTAGGTTGAGCCGTCGGCGAAAGTTACCTTGCTGATGAAGCCGGGGATGGACGACGTAGTCGTAATAGTCGATGAGCCGGAGTTGGCGATCGCGGCCAAGGTGCTTGATCCGCCCGAGAAGTAGTGGCTGCCATTGCCGGCATCGATGCCATCCGCGTTCCCACCGTCATCAAATTGGGGTTCTCCGTAGCCATTGGCCGATCCACCAATAAATTCGTCGCCGCTGATAGACGCTAGGCCAAGAGGTCCATACGTTCCACCTTCAAAGAAGTAAAGAATCGGCGTCTCCGGAAAATCATAGGCGGGCTGGTTAGTGGTACTCCCGGGCGCAAAGATGGCAGCCGCTTCGGTTGTTGAAGCTTGGCTGGATATGTAAGAGGGCAGCGGTGGCAGGGTCGTACCGTAGCCCGGCAAGGCCTCATACTGAGCAACCGTATAGGTCTGCTCGCCTGAGCCTAGCGCGCTATAGGTCCACGGGCTCGTCAGATACTGAGACTGTTCGTTACAGATCTCATAATTCTCGCCCGCCACCTGATAATCGGCAATGTGAGCCTTCTTTAAGCCGTTATACATAAAGAAGCCGGCCGCGCACAGAACAGCCAGCACGGTTGCAATTGACAGAAACATCACGACCGAGCGGCGTACGCCAAACAGAGCGATCTTCATATGTGATGGACGTATGGTCACCCCTTGCAGGAAAGAATAACGGTGATTAGGTCGTTTCACTCAAGCCAACTACTTATGTTTATAGCTTCAGTATAGTGAAAGACGGTCAATCAGACAAAAGATGTAACATGCGGCTACTTCATGGCTGCATGCGCGAGCGCATGTTTGCTGATCATGTACCTGTTAACTGGCACCGTGATAATAAAAGCGATTAGCAGTGACAGAGCCAGACCCCACCAGAATCTTGGCTGGGTAGCTGTTACCAAGAGGGCGTTGGGGATAATTAGCTCGATTGTGTTATCAACAAGCTCCATGGTGGTAATCGAGACCGTGTCCGTCGCCACCGTTATCCTTATCGCCTCCTTGGCTGTCTTGGTCTGTTTTCGTACTCCTCTATATGTCAGTGAATAGCCAAAAGCAAAAGCAAGGACGATAGCCAGAGACAATCTCCCAATTCTGTGCCACCCAAGGAGAGAGGCGATTAGCATCCCGAGAATCTCACCAATACCGCAGCCGATCAAACAGTGAACAGTATGCTTGATGGCATGTTTGGTTGTCTCACTGATTTTCATGAACCCATTTTAGCAAAGACAGGCCTCAGTATGAGGCCTGTCCCTCTGGCTCACAACGTATCATGGGCGTGTTTTCTGTAGAGACCCCTGTACAAGAATACTGCCGGGATCGATACGACGATCAACACGAGCATTGTCCTTGCCGGACCGATGCCATCAGCCACTAAACCGACGCAGAAGGTTACTACGGCATAAAGCAGGTTGCCTCCGAGTGAGTTCAACGAACCCATGGTCGCACGCTGTTTGTCGGTAAACTCCTTTTGCATAAGGGTTTGGTTGGCAGTAACCCCCACACCATACGCGAACGCGTTACCTGATAGCATGATCGGTGAGATGACGTTCGGAAACCCTGCAAAGATCAGCCCGTCTGCTAGACCGAGCACCTGCTGGACAAACAGCGTCTTAAGCGCAGTGTATCTGTCGATAAGCTTACCGGCAAAGTGGAACCCTAGGAAGCCGAACGTGTTATCGAGCGCACGAGCAATACCCAGCGCCCAGTTTGGCCACAGCAGCGAGTTGAACGCGGGCTTAAAGTTATAGATAGCCTCCTGGACGGCAAAGTCGACGATATAGGCGATGCTGAGCTTACGAAGCTTGGCATTTCTTTTGAAACTTTTCAGTGCACCCTTCAGGTGGTTGTAGAGGTCGCTGGCGATCTCTTCGGTGTGTAGCCGTGGCTCCATAAACCCAAGGGCGATGAGCACGCAGATAGCTTGAGGAACGATGGAGGCGACCATGACAAACCTGAGCGACACCAGCGCAAGCACTGTTGCCACCAGGGCCGAAATACCCAAGCCAAGTTCAAACATGGCACTGACTTTGCCGTGCACCGTGGCGAATTCGTCCTCTCTATCTGCTGACTTGAGGGTGTCATAGAGTAAGGCGTCGTTATTACCACTGATCGACGCGCCGGCCAGACCATTGAAGAGCGCACCCAGCAGAAGGATTGGGAAAGAATGGGCAGACGCGTAGAGACTCAGTGCGATAACACTGGCTATTGAGCCAAGGATGACCGTCTTCTTTCGGCCGATCCGATCCGATAGGAAGCCCGTTGGCAACTGGAGTATTGAGTTAGAGACGGCGCTGATTGAGAAGACCGCCAGACCTAACGCATAGGAATGCGTGACATGCGCGAAATAGATAACGGCGATGGCACCGTATGGACGGAATTCGTAAAAGAAATTGTAGAAGCGAAGCAGGTTTGTATTTCTGCTAACCATAACTGTCTTCATAATACAGGAACTTTCTGCTCAGTTAAGAGCTCTAGTAGTTAGATGTTGTAGGAGAATGCGCAAAGACTATCCAAGATCACTTGGATTCTAGCGGCGCAGGTGCTTTTGCACCCCGCCCGGTTAGCAGGGTCTACGACTTTGCATGATTAGAAATACTCTAACATCTTATGGTTAGCTTGTCTATACTAAGAGGCCTCGCTCTGTTCCTGTCTTAGTGCGGCCCCGGATTGATCGGCGTCCCATGTCGTAGTTGATAATAGACTACGTACTCTCCTGTCGATTTCCGCGGCACCAGGCTCGAGAAGTCGAGGTGAGCCTCCTGCGAGAGGATAGTCTCGGTATGTGACTGAGAAATTATCGAGATAATCGCTTCTCTGTCCGTTTCCTCCGATGAGCACTTCATAGCGTATTGGATCGTTTGCAGTCGGTCGATCGAGCGGTGAGGTCATCCATACAGTCACAGGCCATCTGGAGTCGTGGCGACCGCGGCGTACATCGTGAACTTCAGCAAAGTCCTCGTCCACCTCTGCCGATCCGGTTATTACGCTCAACGATTCGGGCCCAGCTTCGCTGTTTAGCGCAGTTGAGGCCACTACATCCGCCTTATCTCTAAAGAGGCGCTTCAAGGCTTCTATGGTCGCCCCGCGTTCTTCTTCGGGGCTGCCTAACATGTGGACTGGCTCATGTTGTTCGGTCATATTTTAAGTAAGTATAGCAAAAAGTGAGTTGAGTATTAGCTAACTTACCGCAAACCAGATAGGTCCACCGCCTGAAGCAAAAGTTATAGACGTCGGCGGGGTTGCGCCTGCTCCGGTCCCGAGCTGCGCACTACGTTGTGCGCTACCCGTAGCACCAAAGTTAACCGCCGTAGGTCCTAGGGTCGGATCACCACGCAGAAAGCTGCAAGAAGTCCCATTGTAATAGACAGCTGCCCAGTATTTCCCAGGCGTTAAGGTAAGTGATTGGCCACTAGCAACCGTGAGGGTTACCGTATTGCTCCCCGCTCCGTTCAACCCGACACTCGCCCAATTAGAGCTTTGATCAGCGGTGTAACCAAGTAACGTGCCACTCGAATTATAGATTAGGCCGTAGCATTGTCCGGAGGTAAGGGCCGAACCCGCAGTTTGGACATACACATAGAATTTGCTTATTGTCGTCGACTGACGGATTTGAAAGGCGCTACCGCTGATAACGCCGGAGCCAGGGTTATAGCCTTGGTTCTGGAGCTGGAATGGGTCGCACGTCCAGGAAGCAAGACCGGAATCTGCTGGTTGCCATGAGCTATTAGTATTAACGGATGTAAGTTCAGCCCATGTCCCTGGACTTCCGGCAATTTTGCAGATCCAAATATTGGCGGTTTGGTCAATGATAAAGTCACCGACTGCAAACGTTCCCGAAGTAGGGGCACCCGAAGCCGTTGCACCTACATATCGGCTTGCAGCCGTTGCACCAGATAAACCAGAAGCTACAAAAGTCGGTGAGCTCATCGTTCCAGAGACGGTCAGACTGTCGTCGGTCTGGAGTAGCCCGGCAGAGTTTCTGTATAGATTCGTATCACCTGCGGCACTGCCCGACCCCCAAAGCAACTTACCATTTGAATCAATGATGAGTCTTTGCTGGGAGTCGGCGTTGACGTACACGCCAACCACTTTGTCTCCTGCCGCATTCGCTTGAAGCATCGCAGAAGGAACCGATGGCGTTGAAATCGAGTTGATTAAGGTAAGAATCGCCGCAGATGCTTGTCCTGATTGCAGCGTCAGTTTCCCATTCCAGCTGGGAGGGGCGGTATCAGTTCTCACGACTAGGGGCGGGAAATGGGTAAATAGATTCGAATTTGTCGTTCCGGAGCCGCCAAAATCGGTTAAGAAGTGCGGGACTCCCTGTCCAGTGCTGGCAAGATTTACCGGGTTCTGTACACCAACGTTGCCCAGAGCTACTACATTCGATTGGTACCTAGAGAGGTAGACGGACCCAGTGGCCGACCCACTCCAGTTGAGGTCATAGCAGTTTATACTGTTACTTGCACCTTGCCCGTTACTATCAAATGTGCACATGTTGAATCTAATATCCGACCCGCTACCTACGACTCTTGCCCCATCTGAGTAGTTATTGAAGAATCGGAAGTTCGTAAAGAAGCATTTGTGAGTACCGTCACTACCGCTGTTGCCTACTGTTAGGGCAGTCAGTCCTTGTTGGGCTTCGCCTTGGACAAAACGAATATCCGTTGGAGATCCGTTAGCCCCGTTCTGGATGGTAATAATTGAATTCGTTCCACTGCCGTTTGGGAAACAGCCGAGGTCCATGTTCGTAAAATAGTGACTTGCGCAGTTTCCAACGATATTAATTGTGGAGCCGCTCGACGCGTCACTTATGGCGGCATTGAAGTTGACGGCCGTAATGTCATAGCAGTCTTGAAATCGAAAGACATCAAGATTGGCAGAGTTACCTGTTGCCGCACCAATCTGCTGAAAGTTGATATCAGACAAAAAGTGCTGCGCCCCCCAGCCAACATTGGTATTGCTCTGGATATGAATACCCCCAGCACAATTGAGGCCGCTCAAGCTTCGAAGCATCGTGGCAAATCCGGCGTTCACACTCGTTGCCACCGACTCTATACACCAGCCGTTAATGTACTGGAAGAAGACGTTTGAGACACGACAGTTTCGCCCACCTTGCAGTAGTATGCCATCGGCCACTGGGTTATTAGTGATGGTCGACGAAGAACCTATAATTGATAAGTTTTCAATGCCACAGTAGCCTGCGGTAACTGATATTACTTCAGCGCCAGTAAAGGTTGGGCCAATAACGATTTTGGTGGCATTTGGCCCATCGCCAGATATCCGAAGCCCGGTGGTGCCGATTGTCAAAAGCGTACTGGCGTTAAACAAGTAACTTCCAGCTGGTAGGTATACTGTCTGTCCCTGTGATGCAGCAGCTAGAGCGCTTGCAATTGCCGATGAGTCGTCTGTAGTTCCGTTTCCTGTAGCTCCGTACTGTTTGACATTAATCCAATCAGTTGTGCCAACTAAGGTACTCCACCCAGCCGTACTGCCGTTGGTCGCAGTGAGCACCTGTCCACTACTCGGAGTTCCAGTAATAGCAACCCCGTTAATCTTTGTTACTGCAGGATTAGAGTAAGTCCCGGATAAATCACCAGCAGCTGAAGTCTCTTGTGTTATGACACCAGCACTCTGCAGCGCGCTCGGCAGGATTGTCCCATCTTGGTTCAAGGAAACTTCAAGAAAGTCATTGAGGATGGTCCCCCAATTTCCCGAATCTCCTCCAACATCAGGCAGTCTGGCCATGAGTATCAAAAACTCCCACGTTATCTGAAGCGGTTACGATTAAGTGTAGCATGGCGGGTAGTGGATAGAGGAGTGAGAAAGGTCATACGATAGGCGGACGAGCTGCCGTATACTGGTTATTTACTTTATAGTTAGACCCTAGATGTCCGAGAATCGTCTTACTCGTATATACGAATACCTCAAAGAGGCACAACTAAGTCTCGGTGTATGTGCGCTCATGGCAGTCACGAATGCACTGGACAGGTCAGGGGCAGGTATGATGGTATATGCGAATAGCCCTTTGTCCGAACAAGCCATACGCGCACTACCGTCTGCACTCCCAACGCCAGTGACAACCGGTAACTTGCCCGTCGATATTGCTATCCAGGCTGCTGAAACGTTTGTTACCGCTGAAGTTGCCCGAAGAACCAGCTCAGCCAAGCAACTTCTTGGCGGTGCGGTAGCCGCACAAGTCCTTAGTTGTAGCGTTGACGCCGCCGTCGAGCGAACAGGCTGGTTAAACGCTGCGGAAAGAATGCAACCTGACGTCGGATTCTCAGCAATCAGTGCTGCCTGGCTAACTAAGTTCTTTCTTGATCGCGCTGAGCGCGCTAAAACACCACTGCGAAAAGGGCTTTGGCGACTAGGTATGGCAGCTTACGCAGGCACTATCACTCTCGGATACTACTTTATGGACAGAGCGAGTGGTGGAAAGCTGGATTTAACCTCGCACGCCTCTGGCATTGCTGTAGGAGTAGCAATGCACGCGCTGGGGAAGCAGCCGGATAACCACGCCTATACTAGTGAACCTACAAACTCCATTGGGAATGGGGTCTAAGTATCCTAAAAGCGCAAGCGTTATAATACATTGCAGTCATGCAACGTAAACCCTTTCTTCAAATTACGAAACAAAAATTAAGGACTATCCTGGGTTGCCTATGGCTACTTGATGGTCTTCTACAGCTCCAACCCAAGATGTTCACTAGTGGTTTCGCAAACCAAGTACTGGCTCCTGCGGGCCAGGGACAACCATCATTTGTTCACAGTGGCGTTCACTTAGCGGTACATGCCGTCCTTATGCATCCCGCACTATTCGATGCCTGTTTTGCGCTCATCCAGCTCGCTTTAGGAGTGTTGATCTTGCGGAAGAAGACGATGAGATTTGGGCTTATTGGGTCGATCATATGGGGGTTGGCCGTCTGGTACTTCGGAGAAGGACTCGGTGGACTAGCGGGCGGACAGGCCATGCTGCTTACTGGAGCGCCTGGCGCTGCTCTACTCTATTCAATTCTGGCTCTTGGCATCCTACCCTCCTACGATAGGGACGAGCACGAGACTAATAGGCAGCCCTCGGATTGGCTCAACTATGTATGGTTAGCCGTTTGGGCAGGAGGAGCAGTGCTTCTTCTTTGGGCAAGTCAAGGTGCGAGCTCGATGGTTGCGTCCATGATCAAAAGCATGGCGAGTGGGACACCACATTGGCTTGCAAGTGTTGATACACATACAGGCAATTGGGTAGCAGCACAAGGTAACTGGTTGCTTTTCGCCTCAATGACAGTATTTGTAGCTATTGGGCTCACGGCAGTCATGTCACGCAAATGGAAAATTCTTGGAGTCTGTCTGGGCTGTATCCTATCTGCCACGTTCTGGGTCGTCGGACAGAGCCTCGGCGGATACTACACTGGTCTAGCGACTGATCCGAACTCAGGTCCCCTGCTCATACTGTTGGGTATTACTATCCTCGGGACGAATGAGATACGGCTGGGTCTGTTTAACAGCTCCCCCTAAACCTAGCCTTAGGTTAAGGGGGATAGAGGTATGAGATATTGAGGGAGTTTACCTAATGGGACTACTATATCTTTCCCAGAATTGGAGCATGAGCGAACCAGGGCCTTGCGCATCTGTGCCAGTGATAGCAGTTGCCGGGCAAGTGAACGGCACGGATGGGTTGAAGCTGGTTGGTGAAGTATAGGCTGTTTCACCAGTGATCATAATACCGTCACCCAATGTCCAACCACCTAGCCCAATGTTGTTAGCCGCCAACATATTAAACAATTCGGGCACCAAGGTCGGTGCATTTACATTGCAAGTGTCGGGTCCTTCGTGGACGCCAAATTCATCGTCAAAAACTGGGACACTCTGTGCAATGGTTGCCCAGTCGGTGGTCCAGTCGGCCGGGGTATCATACCCACTCTTGAGATATGTATGTATAACATATACGATGCCGCTACCAGACAACTCATAGCTGCCGAGTAAGGCAAGAGATTTGCCTCCAGTAACACCCTGTGCCAGTAGCAAGTTAGTGGCACCGGTTGCGCGAATGTCGTCCACTAGGGTCTGCATGCCAACGTAAGTGCCTTTGGGAATCGTGCCTCCGTTCCTCCAAAGATTCCAGAGATCAGCTTGTGTGCCACCTACGTCTGTGGTGTCGAGACTGGGCTCATTAAACATATCAAACCAAACGTGATCATCGTTTCCGTAGACACCGGCCATCGTTTCCCAAAACGTGACAGTATCTGCCTGGGGAGATTGCTGTTTGGTAGTGTACTCGTATTGAGCACTGATAATAACGTTCATACCGAGGCTCTCAGCATAACCGACCTCTTGCTCAATCGTTGACAAGTAGCCAGGTGTATCGTTATTTACCAAGTCAGGCTGAACTTGCATGCGGATGCTATTAACATGCCAGAAAGAAGCTGCCGCGTTCATCTTAGCTTCGTCGGTCTGCACGGTGCTACTCCAGTTGGCGGCGACGCCGGACAAACCAAAGAGCGTAATGTCTGATGGTAAATAAGGTTGGCCGTCTTCAAGTATCTGATTCCCCGAGGTTGTGTAGAGTGGAGGCGGTGCAGGTGCATCTACTTTTACTGTCACTGAAGACGCAGTTGTCCCGGCAGCACCAGTGCATCTTATAGCGTAGCTAGTCGTTGAGTTTGGTTTTACAACTTGCAAACCGTGCGTACTTGTTGAGGTTGTCCACTGCCCTGGGGAGGTCGCCTTACAGCTGGTGGTGTTCTTGCTGGTCCAAGTCAATGTATCACTCTGTCCATGATCGATCGACGGGGAAGAGGCCTTTGATAAGACAGTTGGCTTTGCCGAGATAGCCATACCTCTAAATAAAATTACACCGCCGATGATTGCGAGAACAGCTATAAAAAGCAGCAACTGGTAAAGCGGCAGTTCTCTTCGTTTGGCAAAATCTCTGAATCCTGGCAGTGGTAATACAATTTTCTTATTTAGATATTTGCCGAAAAACATATGTAGCACTTCTATTTTTGTAAGACCTCTGCCGAGTATTAAGTGTTGTAAACGTTTTGTCAATTACCTGACAGAGGATAGCGCCTAGATCGATTCCGCTCGTTTGCGCTTTTTCTGCAAGATATAATCACTAATCTCGCGGATTGCAGCAGCAGGATTGTCCCCAAAGCCATGACCCGTCCCCGGCCAGTCAGTCTCGATAAAATCTACTTGTGTCGGGTTGATGATAGCCTTTCGCAGATCAGCTGAACGAACTGCAGGGTCGGTTCTGCCACCAGCTATGGTGACACTCTGGCCATCAGTTAAAGGAATACTGGCGAGAGTCCTGTTCATATGCGCCCTCGCCATAGATTTCTGTTCCCTCCGCATAGAACGTAGAGACTGACGAGGCAACGGCGACGTCTGTGTTGTCTCTCCGCCAGGAACCTGACCATATTTCCAACGACGATGCGCGGTCCTGACACCTAAGCGTGCCGCACGAATATGCCTTCTAGTGTAACTTCTCTTATCTTGCCCTCCTGGGTGTAAGAGAAGTACATCCTCGAAATTAGGGGTCTCAGGAGTAGCCGCAAGACGGGCCATCGTTTCGACCGTACGTATCGCTCCTCTTGACAATCCGACAAGGTCAACTTTATCAACCCCCAAGTCGCTCAAGGATCTCAGTAGATCTTGCGCCTGAGAGTGATCGATATGTGGGACAGCGTCGGGCAACCCCACATCAATACGCTTGGTCCTAACACCCTTCTTTCTGGTAACATGACGAACACCTATAACTTCTCTCTGACCCGCCTTGGCAAAATAGGTTAAGTACTGCTCAAGATCTCTATCTTGTCCCATACCCTGGACAAAGAGAAGTGGTGCCAAGGGTTTATTGGTACTCGGATCGTTCCCGACTTTACCCGGGCTTATCGTAATAACTTCTCTATCAGGATATTCATACTTCCTTATGGAGGTCCAAGCATCGAGCGATCTTTCGACTACCGTGGGTCCGCTTGATAACTCGGTGCTTTGCGGTATTTCACGGCCATAGCGTACCCTGGCAGTTAGTCGGCCCAACTTTTCACCGGTTCGTTTTCGTCTCGCCAAGCGACCATCATCAGATCTCGTCTCTCCGTCAAGAGGATCGGTGTTGTTAATCGGAGACACCGTGGTTCTTTCAGTCTCGTCCGGTTCAATAGACGATATGGGTGGCAGCTCATCGACTTGCATTCTCTAGGAAGTATAGTTTGGCGGCGGTTGTTTGCACAAGACGAGCATTAGCTGGTTGGAAGGATGTACCTTTAACTCTTCAACATGCATCCAAGTAATTGGTGAACCACCTCAAGCCGAATTGAAACCGTATCTTATCTGAGATTAATGAGTGGCACGAAGCATTAAGGAAGTCGCCTCAAGAAGAGTACATCCCACCGAGAAATGGAATCACCACACCCTATCACAGCCACATCTAGTCTACACCGACTACGTCGAATAGTTGATAACAGATCAGCTAGCGAGCAACGGTTAAGATTTCTTAAAATAAGAGTTCGGAAGCTGGCCACAAATCTCCTGAATGTGATGATAGCGTGGCTCAAAGGCGACACGGGCCTCAGGTAGTACAATCTTATGTTCCCAGTCAAAGTTAGCCTTTTTGAGATTAAGAGCCATCATTTCTTCATAGCTTTTCCCAACGAAGTTCTTGTCTGTTTCATGGTGCCAAAAAATATATAAGAATGGGCCAGTAAGATGTGAACAACCATCAGCGGTGGATAGTATCCGGACCTCTATGGGAGCATCGTTTATATCCACCTCAGCGCATTTATCCATCAACTCTACATAATCAGCGGCACGATTAGCAAAACCTGACTCAAAGCCCAGCTCGATGAGCTTGTCCCGTCCAGCGTTCAGTAGCTTGCGCGAACGTTCATTGTGCCAGTCTAGAATCTTAGCGTAATCGTGTAGCCATACCATAACATGGATCAAATCCCGATCAGCGTCAGGGTGATGGTCCGCAAGCTCAAGAGCAAGACGCTCGACGACTCTTAGATGCCACTTAACAAACCACTTGTAGTGGAAGAACTTAGGATTAGAGCTGAGATCAGTAACATGCTCTATGAAACTTTGAATTCTTTCTTGCATGGACGGATTATACTACTAAATCACCTCCAGGATATACCCTGACTCATATGGCTCCGAAAGATCCAAGTTAAAAATCACAGAGGCAAAAGTGCTTATGGTGACCCCGAGGGGAATCGAACCCCTGTTGCCAGGATGAAAACCTGGTGTCCTAACCGCTAGACGACGGGGCCAGAACAGAGAGATTGTACCAGAAAACACCCCTTATATAAACCCTGTCAGGCCGGGCTGACCCTAGGTAGATCGGCCCAGCGCGTTGTATAAGCCGGACTCTTACGAAGAGCTTTTCTCCAAGGGCCAGCTTGCATCCGCTGCTGGGCTGCGTGCCAAACCAGCTCAGAATGATATTTCTCATTTATCGCATCGACTGTCTGCATGAGGCGTGTTCGTCGCTTATCTTCTAAGGGAGATTCATCGATCAGCCAGGAAAGTTGCTTGGCTCGTTCTGAGGATAAATCGAGAAGCATGACCCCTGCTCGTTTGTATGAGAAATCGGGGTCGTAGAGCGCGTCGAGCCCTTGAAGAGCGTATTTTATCAGAGTACCCGTGTCGCTAGTGGCCTGTAGTAACGGGACGACTGTTGTCACTCGCCTATAGGCCTCACTTTCGTTATGTTTGTCCCCGGCTAAGAACACGAGGACGGCCCCGCTTATCTGCCTCTGACGCCGTAACTTGTGGGCGGCTATTGCCGAAAAGGTGGCGATCCTTGCTTCCAATTCACTGTAAGCCCGGATCTTGTGGGGGAACGTACGAGTAACTGCCATCTGCTTCTGTGGCGCAGAATCATCTTCAATTTGATAGTGAGCTTCGCCCTGCAGCTCCTTGACCGTCCGCAGGCCTCGGATACTCATCGCCTGTCGAGCCCATTTTTCAGACGACAACGAAAGATCGTAAGCCGTCGAGAGACCACGATCACGAAGCATAGGCCCCAGACGCCAACCCACTCCCCAGATATCCTTTAGCTGAGTGCCCTTCAGAAGCTGGATCCGTCGCCCATCTGTCTCAGCTTCACCAAAGACTGCATCTGGTGCAATCGAGTATGCGCCGCCTAGTTCTGGATGATGCTTGGCCCATTCGGCGGCAGCTTTTGCAAGCGTCTTAGTCGGAGCTACACCAATTGAGACAGGCACACCCAACCAGTGTTTAATATGCCGGTGGAGTTCAAGCGCCCAGGCAGTATAGTCATCGATCAAAAGATTGCTGATTTCAAGAAATGACTCGTCAACCGAATAGACCTCTAGCTGTGGGGTGTAGGCTTCCAGTATGCGGACTGTCCGCTGGGAGAAGTCGCCATAGAGCTGGAAGTTGGCGGAAAAGAGAGTGACATCGGCTCGATCTAGCTCATTCTTAAATTTAAAGTACGGGGCAGCCATCGGGATGCCCATAGCTTTGACCTCGTTACTTCTGGCCACGATACAGCCATCATTGTTGCTCAGGACGGCAACTGGGCGGTTCCACAAATCAGGTCGAAAGACCTGCTCACAGCTGACGAAGAAGTTGTCACAGTCGACAAGCGCGAAGACCGGCTGCTTCCTAGCGGTACTGTTGGATGGCATGTGTCACAACTCCCCATATCTCCGACTCCCCTACCTCGCTCAGATCAATCGGTGAGAAATCTGGATTCTCGGCAACCAAGTAGGCCTTGCCATTATCTTTACGAAGACGCTTAAGCGTAAATTCGCCGTCAACCGCCGCCACCACGATATCCCCGTTTCGTGGCTCGAGTGACTTGTCAACGACAACGATATCCCCTGTCTTCAGACCAATACCGCTCATCGAGTCACCGTCCACCCGCAGGTAGAACGTAGCCACAGGGTGATGTATAACCAGCTGATTCAGATCGAGCGGTGTACCTGTCGCATCCTCTGCCGGATTGGGGAAACCTGCTTTGATAGGTAGTGAGATGAGAAGTGGCAGCGTCGGTGTACTCGGTTTGGATCTCATGTCCATATTATAGACTGTTTGGCCTGAGATGGTTCTGATGCTGTAGTAAACTTGTAAGTAGGTATGTCGCAGAGATCGAAAAAGAAACGACAGAAAACGTACCATGGAGTTGATGCTGCACCCGTCATGCATGTTCAAAGGTATGAGGTCGGCGATGAGTCGAAATCACAAGCTTGGTGGCGAGAAAATAAGAGAGCTGCTCTAGCCCGAAGTGCCCAGGTTATACTCGCTCTTCTAATCGCCTGGCTCGTCCTCAAGTTCCTGAACGTTATTTAGCAGGTTTCTTCTTGACAGGCATGGTGAAACCAAAGGTACTCCCAACTCCTACTTCACTTTCAAAGATGAGCGTACCACCTTCCAGATCGATAATCTTTTTAGCCATGAAGAGACCGATACCAGTACCATCAGGCCGTGCTTTCCTGGCGTTACTGGCCCGGTAGAATTTGGTAAAGAGGTGAGCCCGCTCGTTGACTGGCACACCTATACCGGTGTCCGTCACCTTGAATACAGCTTTGTTGTCTTCCGCATAGAGTTGGACGGTGATTGTGCCTCCTGATGGCGTGTAGTAGATGGCATTATCGATGAAGTTCATAATAACTTGCCTAATCTTTTCATCATCAAGGTAGAGATTCGGGAAGCTAGCAGGTTCCTCGTAGACGAGTGCAACTTTACGGTTTGCCGCAGTTGCCGTGAGCTGATCAATCTCGCCGGCAATAACAGATCGCAAATCAGTATTCTTTGGTTCAAGTACAAACTTACCGGTCTTTATTCGTGACACGTTTAAAAAGTCAGCAATCAGGAAGACCATTCGTTGAGAGCTGATGTACGCTTGGCGGAGTAGATGAGTCTGGTCGTGGTTCAGCTTACCTGCATCACCTTCCAGAACCATCGAGAGGTATCCCTTAACGGTAGTTAAAGGGGTACGAAGTTGGTGAGAAGCAAGTGACATAAATTCGTCTTTGGCTTCGTCTAGCTCACGTAACTTTTTGTTGGTCTGGCGTAACTCGGCTGTCGCTTGCTCCACTTTATCCTGCAAGGTCTTCGTGAACTGCTCTATCTCCTCAAAACGCAAAGCATTCTCAGTGGCCACAGCGATTTCGGCAGCTGCCGTGCGAACGAGGCTGATGTCCTGCGTGCTATACATATTGCCAGAGACTTTATCACCGAAGACAAGATATCCTAACCGTTCTTTTGACGTTGCAAGATGGGCAAGGACACTAACGTTCATTGTCTGCATGAGATTCATGGCCGGAGTAGTCTGGTCTTCTATCTCGTCTAGGACAAGGAGGTGCTGGCTGTACGATCTGAAGTGTTTTGGAATCTCAGCAGTCGTGTGCGGAGCGTGCCCCACAACGATAGTACGTACCTCGCCACTCTTTCGATCAACGACGATGATAGCGCCATATTGGGCCTTGAGGGCATGAGCCAGAAGGTGGAGTGAACGACCGGCCAGTGAATCGACCGAGGTCTCCCGTACCAACTGAGCGTTTATCTTATCGAGAACATCTTGGGTCTCGTAGGCATCCTGGTAGAATATCGCCTGAGTTACCTTGTCGAAGAAACGCTTCATCGGCTGGGTTATTAGCACCAGACCGATCGTAAACACGGTGACGATTGCTAGCTGCGTCAGAGTAAGTTTCGTATGGACACCGTAAAACGTAACCAGTGTAACCAGCAGACCATACATGAGGCTCATGCTCAACACAAGAGTCGCATAGCCAAGGAAACGTGTGATTAATCGTCGTACGTCAAAGAGGCGATGCTTGGCTATCGCATAGGTAACAGGTACTGCGAATAGGATAGTGGCGTACATCCCATAGTTAATATAAGTATTGCTATGTAAAAGTACGGGCAGGAATAGATTGGTGATTGAACCAAGTCCACCCAACAAGACAACGCCCAACAGGATGAACTTGATTCTCTCCCTGTTGACCCTGCGCTCTGAGCGCATCTTCCTGATCAGCACGTAGAGCGCATACCCGAAGTAGGTCAAAAAGTAGGCTATGAATATGTAATAAAGTGGTCCAGTCGTTGGGGTGGATAGACCGTTAGGGAAGGTGACTCCTGTTATAAACTCTGGCGCCCAGCTTATCCCCGTCACAATCAGTCCAACACAGACTATCAGAAAACGTATTCTTGCCGACAAGGGTCCTTTCTTGGGGAAATCAACGACGAATAACAGGAACGAGAGGAGGGCAATGCTAATGGAGAAGAAAGTAAATCTTGTCCAGAAAAGTGAGCTTGACTGCGAATACTCTGCGAGAGCATTTGCCTGCACCCAACCCGCTAGTGAGATACAGAGTACTGCAAAAAGCCTCTTGGCCCCAGAGTATGTGGCGCGACCAAGCACAATGATACCCAAGCCGATAAGCACGAGACAGACCAGCTCCGCACTGAATACCTCGAAGGCATTATGCATATGTTTATACTATCATGTGGCTGATCGGCTTCTGGGATACTCAGCCTTTGAGTGATTCGTATGCCTGTCGTTCCGCCCGGCTCAACGTCTCAGTGGGCAAACCGTGAAGAAGAAACTGAATTGCTCGCCGCCTCACTTTCGTCTCTGAGTGAGGCTCTTTACGAAGGGCCCTCTCGAGTTCCCTGAGTGAAGAGCCAACTTTCAAGATCGCCGGCACTACGTCTGCTCCCGGGTAAGCAGTTACGGGGCCCGCTTTCTGTATGGCTGGACCGAATAAGAGACGTAGTCTCTCGTACAAGCGCGGGTCACAGGCCATAAACCATATCTTGTCCCGTTCAACGAGAGAGTGGTGCCACATAGCCCTATAAAGCAACAACGGAGCAAAACTGCTCGCGTTGTACTGTTTGGCTAAGGCTGAGATTTCGACGCACTCCTCCGGTCTATGTTTGCTCAACATATGCTGAGCTCTTATGTAGAGATTGACATGTCCAACGATAGGAAAAGACGAGATGCCCTTTTTCTTATCTGCTCTGATCTGCCTCGCCGTTGCAACAATCTCTTTTGTGTGGCGGTCAATGACTACGAAGTACTGCGAATGGTGCGCATACGGATCAGCTTTCGAGCTTAGAACACCACCTTCGATATCGCTCGGCGCTACAAAGTTCCGCTTTAGATAAACCTCTGCCTGAAGACGCCTAGCGGATTCGATGTAGTCAGCTCTGTCAGTTCGAATAACCTCCAGGGTGTTATGTTCGTAGTCTTTAAACTGGAACATTACCCAGTAACGTGTAAGATCGCGAGTGCGGCGGATATTCTTAGCGACAAATCTATAGGACATTGCGTAACCGCTGTATTTCCTATACAATAACACATACCTAGCCTTATGTAAATACAGGCTAGCTGTCAATTATGTTAATATCCTAGTAGCGCCATCTTAAAGTATAAGCGTTAACGTTGTCAGATGGAACAGCCAATTAAACACTCCAACTCCCCCGATTACTGGCTTATTCTCTTGTGCCAATCCCTGGTGGCCTCCTTTATTCGCCACGTCGTTCTGAGGTTTACAAACTATACAATACGCATCGATAACGTAGAGCTTGACCGAAACAAGATCTATGTTATCGCGGCGAATCATCAGCATGGTGACGACCCATTCGTTGCGAACGCAGTGGCCCCCATTGCTGTGCGCAGCAAGCTTCTGCCGATCAAATTTATGACGAAGAACCGTTTCTATTTCACTTGGTGGCGACCCGCCGCATTTATGATGGGTTGCTTCCCGGCAAGACAGAAGGATGAAGGTCACGAACGATACGGTGTCGCTGAAGCCATCCGTGTCGGTAAACTCGGCTATAGAATCTGGATCTTTCCGGAAGGCAAGGTGACGAAGCCTGGCGAAGAACGGGCACACTCGGGCGTGAGCCGCATTCTAGAGGGTTTACCTGAAGCTGAACTTATTCTCTGTCACGTCAAATGGATCAATCGACGAGGTAACCGACGCCGTCTCCATGTCCGCTTTAAACTTGCGGATGAAACTATCGATCGAAACAATCCACAGCAGATACTTGATGCGATTTATAGTTTATAATGTAAAGGAATTATGAGCACACGCATTGCCATCATCGAAGACGATCCCGTGATCGCCCAGATGTACCGGATGAAGTTTGAGGCTGAGGGCTTTGAAGTTCAGACCGCCGAGAACGGCGCGGTAGGCGTCGAACTCGTCAAAGATATGCAGCCTGACGTCGCCTTGGTAGACATTCGCATGCCTGTTATGGACGGTCCGACTGCCATCAAGAAGATTCGCGAAATGAAAGGCAAAAACCCGATCATCATCGTCCTTACTAATGTTGGGGAAGAAGAGGCTCCTACGGAGTTAGGCAGACTAAACATCCACTCATACATCGTCAAAGCCGAGTCAACACCCAAAGAAGT